>NZ_CAWNTB010000167.1:0-73359 GCF_963877065.1 Vibrio sp. V01_P9A10T6 | reverse complement strand
GCCAGAGGAGTGTTCTGTGGGTGAGTGAATTGATGACTCTTTGACCTATTGAAAAGTTGGAGGGATTAAGGAATGCTTAGCAAAACAATAATAAATTACCTCCTACTTCTCTCCCGTTGCCCCACCAGGATGGTGGGGATTTTTATTTTTACCATTCGCATTTGGATTTAAAGCCTATAAAAAAGCCCCACGATTAAGTAGGGCTCTGTTGGAGTCACGATTTTTAGTGTTCTACAGAATTAGTGTTGTGCAGAATGGTCTGGATTCTCTTCTATCTCTTCTAAGTGAGTTGAATCACACTCATCCATCTCTTCCACTGTTTCTTGCTCAGCTAAATGTGCGAGTGCGGGTGCAAACCACGTATCCAATTTATTACGCAGCACATCGACGCCTAAGCCTTTCAATGATGAAAAAGCATCGACAGTGACATCGCCGCCAAAAGAGCGTGCCTCTTCACGAATTTTTAACACTTGAGCTTTACGTGCGCCACTTTTTAGCTTGTCCGCTTTAGTCAGTAGTACTAGTACTGGGATGTAGCAATCGACAGCCCAAGAAATCAATTGTTGGTCGAGATCTTTCATCGGATGGCGAATGTCCATTAGCACAACCAGCCCTTTTAAGCTCTTGCGCTTTTGTAGGTACTCACCTAATGATTTTTGCCATTTTTTCTTTAGTTCCAAAGGAACTTGAGCAAAACCATAGCCCGGTAAATCCACAATATGACAACCTTCAGTGACTTTAAATAGGTTGATCAGTTGGGTTCGACCCGGAGTTTTACTGGTTTTAGCCAAGCTCTTCTGATTCGTTAAGCGATTCAACGAACTCGACTTACCTGCATTGGAGCGTCCTGCAAACGCAATTTCGATCCCTTCATCATCAGGTAGATGACGAATGTCAGGCGCACTGGTAATGAAATGCGTGTTTTGATAATGAATTTTTACGCTCACTGTTAACTCCATCTCGACTTTGTGTAGTCGATTGATTACTTTTTTGTGAAATTGTGTAAAATAACCGTGCTCGGCATAAGGTCGCCTATTGTACCATGAGTCGCCACTGAGAGTGAGTAGCAACTGCAAAGTGGTACTGGAAGCTTGATAATTATAAATGGAATGTCATGAAGAAATTAGCGCTAATCTTGAGTCTTTTAGCCAGCTGCTCAGTGTGGGCCCAAGGCAGCATTGAAGCTGGTAAAGCAAAATCCCAAACGTGTGTTGCCTGTCACAGTGCTGATGGCAATAGTCTACTTACAATCTATCCTAAAATTGCTGGTCAGCATGAGAAATACATAGAGAAGCAATTGCATGATCTCAAGCTGGGAATGACAAGCGGTGGCAAACAAGGTCGTTACGACCCCGTAATGAGTGCCATGGCGATGCCTCTTAGCGACGAAGATATAGCTGATCTTGCAGCGTATTTTGCATCACAAACTATTTCAGCGAACTCAACGCCTGAAGACGTTGCAGTGAAAGGAAAAGCACTTTATAGCGCAGGTGATGCAGAGCGTGGTTTAACCGCTTGTATTGCGTGTCATGGTCCACGTGGTAATGGTACTGAGCTTTCAGGTTTCCCTAAAATTTCTGGTCAGCATGCTGACTACATCAAAGCTCAACTGCAAAAATTCCGCGATGACGCTCGTAATAATGATATGAATGCCATGATGCGTGATGTCGCGAAAAAGCTCAGCGACACTGACATCGAAATACTTTCTAAATACGTTGGCGGCCTTCACTAAACCCTACACCGTTCGAGCACTGTTGTTTGAAAAAGCCTTAGCACTGAGCTAGGGCGTTTTCTTTTGTGCTGAAGAAAACGTAATTTTTTGTTCAATGATCGGCTTACCTATCGCTTTTTTTATCTTTTTTTGCCTAGCTGGTGAAAAAATACGCGCTGACTCTCCACTCTAATGCCACTTTCTGGTATGTTGCGCATCCCTGTTTGAGGATGTTACATGCACATTTGCCCATTATGTTTTAGTGAACAAATAGTTCCTTATTTTGCCGATAAAGTTCGCCCTTATCTGCAGTGCCAACACTGTGCACTTGTGTTTGTTAGCCCTGAACATCGTCTTGACGAAAAAGCGGAAAAAGCATTTTATGATTTGCATGAAAATAACCCGCAGGATAGGGGTTATCGTCAGTTTTTGTCACGCGTTTGTGCGCCGATGTTGGAGAGGCTTTCTCCGGCATCTAACGGGTTAGATTTTGGTTGTGGGCCGGGGCCAACCTTATCCATTATGTTGGAAGAGGCTGGGCACACAATGTCGTTATACGATATCTTTTTTCATCCAGATGAAAAGGTGTTGCAGGCGACCTATGATTTTATGACTGCCACTGAAGTGATTGAGCATTTACATAAGCCGCACCAAGTTTGGCAGCAATGGTTAAATTTAGTTAAGCCAGGAGGCTGGATTGGGTTAATGACCAAACTAGTCAAAGACGTGGAGGCGTTTGCTGGGTGGCACTACAAAAATGATCTCACACATGTGATCTTTTTTAGTCGTGAAACCTTCCAGTACTTGGCCAAGCGGGATGAGCTTGAACTTGAATTTATTGGTAATGATGTAATTTTACTGAGGAAACCCCAGTAATGAGCCGTAGTAAAAAATCGAGAAAGCCGGGTTCAGCCGGTGAAGGCGACGTGATTGTCACGCGTAATCGCAGTGAGGCAGATGTTGAAGGCCGTTTGCGTAAGCGAGTTAAAAAACAGAAAGGTCTGAAAGCGGGTAGCCGCCATTCCGATGGTTCAGATCAGCAGCAGCGAGAAGCCGCTAAAGCGCGCGATCCACGTTTAGGCAGCAAGAAAAAAATTCCTCTGGTGGTTGAGCCAGCGAAGAAAATGACCAAGCAAGAGCGTCGTTTGTCGGCTGAGCAAGAGCTCGAAATGCTGGAAAATGATGCGCAATTGAACGTGTTGCTCGATCGTATTGATAATGGCGAAAACCTAGGTGCCGGCTTACAAAAATACGTTGATGAGAAACTCGATCGTATTGAAGCACTGATGAAGCAACTTGGTCTGTATGCTGAAGAGCAAGAAGATGTTTTCGAGCCAATCGTGACTGGCGGTAGTGCCAAAAAATCACGTTCAGATGATGATTTATTATCAGATTTTGAAGGCTTCGACCTAAATGATTTAAAAGGATAGAAAGTGCCATGAATGTAACCTTGTTAGCCATTGCTGGTGGAATCATTATTCTCGGCTTAGCGTCTTACGCTGGTTACCTTCTGCTGCAACTGAAAAAGCAAAAGGATTTGCAGCTTCAACATCAAACATTGGCCATTGAAAAACGCAATGCAAATATTTTTGATAGCGTAAATACGCTTTGCATGGCTGGGATTCAAGGCCAATGTGATCTCTCCGAGATCAGCATCCGTGTCTACTGCATTATGGATTATGTTCAAGGCGAACAGAGAATCGACTTTGATAGTTCGTATCCCGCTATTTCCGAACTGTATTATATAGTGAAGGATATGCCGCGTGGCGAAGAGCGCAGCCAACTCGCTAAACAAGAGCGAATGAAGCATAACTTAGTGCGCCAAAAGGCGGAGGCCCGTTTAATGGATGCGATTGTTGAAGAGTTAAAAGTTCTGCAAAAACGCATTGCCCCTTTGAATAGTCAAATTCCGATTCAAATGATGTAATGGCTCGACTGCCTCTTTCGAGTGAGTGATCGCGTTAGCAGTTTAGAACATTTATACACAAATTTCGTTTTGTCACCCGACGTCCATCATTGTCATGTGGCAAAATAGCCCGTCAAAGTTTCGAACGGAAAGCACAGCATGTCTTCGCAAGTCGTACCCAGCCAACAGATCGTATGGGATCAAGCTGTTTTAGATAAGTATAACTATTCAGGCCCGCGTTATACCTCTTATCCTACAGCACTTGAATTCCATGAAGCATTTACTATTGCCGATTATGATATGGCGTGTGCCCAATACCCTGACAGGCCACTTTCGCTTTATATTCATATCCCGTTTTGTCACAAACTTTGTTACTACTGTGGTTGTAATAAGGTGATTACCCGTCATTCGCATAAAGCCGACGACTATTTGGATGTGCTCGAACATGAGATTCGCCAACGAGCCTCTTTGCTACATGGCCGTAGAGTCACACAACTGCATTTCGGTGGCGGCACACCAACCTTTTTAACTCAATTGCAAATTAGCCGTTTAATGGCCATTTTGCGTGGTGAGTTCCGCTTTGAAAATGACGCAGAAATCAGTATTGAAGTTGATCCGCGTGAAATTGAGTTAGAGATGCTTGATCACCTGCGCAGCGAAGGATTTAACCGCCTGAGCATCGGCGTACAAGATTTCAACAAAGAAGTGCAAAAGCTGGTGAACCGCGAGCAAGATGAAACCTTTATTTTTGCTATGGCGGAACGAGCTAAACAACTGGGTTTTCGCTCAACCAACCTTGATCTCATATACGGCTTGCCTAAGCAGACTAAAGGCTCTTTTGCTAAAACATTAGCGCAAGTGTTGGAGATGAAGCCGGGGCGATTGTCGGTATTTAACTACGCGCACATGCCGCAGCTGTTTGCTGCGCAGCGTAAGATTAAAGATGAAGATCTACCTACGGCGGAAGAAAAACTGGCCATATTACAAGACACGATCGCGACCTTAACGGGTGCTGGTTATCAGTTCATTGGCATGGACCATTTTGCTCTGCCCAATGATGAGTTGGCCGTCGCGCAGCGTGAAGGCATTTTACATCGCAACTTTCAAGGTTATACCACGCAAGGTAACTGCGACTTAGTTGGCTTTGGTGTCTCAGCCATTTCAATGATTGGGGATGCGTATGCGCAGAACCAAAAAGAGCTGAAAAAATACTATGAGCAAGTCAATGAGTTACGTCATGCACTCTGGAAAGGGGTGGCACTGGATAGTGATGACTTACTTCGTCGCGAAGTGATCAAGCAGCTTATCTGCAATTTCAAATTGGATAAAAGCCAAATTGAAGCACAGTTTAACGTGACGTTTAATCATTACTTCAAGCAAGATCTTGAGTTGCTACAAACTTTTATTGATGATGAGTTAGTGGAAGTCGATGAAAAAGAGATCCGCGTTACTTTGCGCGGGCGGTTGTTGATCCGCAACATCTGCATGTGCTTTGATAAATACTTGCGTGTTCGTGCTCGTCAGCAACAATTTTCGCGGGTAATTTAACGCCCTTACCATGAATCAAAAAGCCACTGCTCGTCAGTGGCTTTTTCTTTGAAAAGAGGGATGAGTTATGGTGTCAGGTATTTATTCGCTGCAACATCCCACAATGCTTTGATTAATGGGTTATCAAGCTGTGAGCGTTTGCAGCACACACCGAGCTGAAATGGTTTTACGGGTGCTAATTTAAGGCGCTGGATCTTATCTCTCACCGGGCTATTGTTGATCACCACATCTGGCGCAATGCCGATACCACAACCGAGCGCGACCATGCTGACAATCGCTTCATGCCCTGAGCTCTGCGCGTAAATATTGGGTTTGATCTTCATTTTTTTAAACCATGCATTGGCTCTATCTCTTGCCGTTCCCGCTTCAGGAACAATAAAAGGGACAACTGACCAATCGGGTGTGTCATTTTGCAGTTGTTCGATAAAGCTACTGATCCCGAGCGGCGCGATCACCGATAAGGGTATTTCACCAATCGTTTCAAATTCAACGCGAGCTGGTAGCTGTTCGGGCATGGCTGAAATGGCAATATCCGCTTCATCATTCAAAATCTTATCAATCGCTTGAGCAGGATCGCCAGTCAAGAGTTTGAACTCAATATACGGATGGCGAACTCGAAAATCGGACAGTAACTGAGGCAGGTGGCTGTAGCTGGCGGTGACTGAGCAAAACAAGCGAATTTCCCCTTGTAATACGCTGTTTTGGTTTTTCATTTGTACGTTATATTGCTGCCACTCTGTAATGATTTTGAGTGCAACAGGAACCAGTTTACTGCCTGATGGCGTTAGCTCAACGCTACGATTATCACGCACAAATAAGCTTTGGCTAGTTTCTTCTTCCAGCTTCTGGATCTGCCGGCTGAGCGCGGATGGGCTGATGTGCATCGCGGCGGCGGTCTTACTGAAGTTTTTACTCTCACACAGATGGATAAACATCTGCAGGTTTTTAATGTTCATAAGTTAATCACATCACGTTGCATAAATTGCAATAACTAATTGTGAATATATCACTTTAAGCAACTTGATGTCTGCTTTAGTATCAGTTTATTCGGTTCTAGAAACCGACCTGATGGAAAGAATCTTTAAAGGAGAGCGCTAACATGGCTAACTATTTCAATACCCTAAATCTACGCCAACAACTTGACCAACTTGGTCGTTGCCGCTTTATGGATCGCTCTGAGTTTGAAAGCGAAGCCGAGTACCTCAAAGGTAAAAAAGTAGTGATTGTCGGTTGTGGTGCACAAGGTTTAAACCAAGGTCTAAATTTACGAGACTCTGGCCTTGATGTCTCTTATGCATTGCGTCAAGCAGCGATTGACGAACAGCGTCAGTCTTATAAAAATGCTAAAGAGAACGGTTTTGAAGTGGGTAGCTATGAAACGCTCATCCCTCAAGCAGACTTGGTCATTAACCTAACGCCAGATAAACAGCACAGCAATGTTGTCGAAACCATCATGCCGCTGATGAAAAAAGGTGCAGCATTAGGGTATTCTCACGGTTTTAACGTGGTTGAAGAAGGGATGCAGATCCGTAAAGACATCACGGTTGTGATGGTGGCGCCTAAGTGCCCGGGAACCGAAGTGCGTGAAGAGTATAAGCGTGGTTTCGGCGTGCCGACTTTGCTTGCTGTTCACCCAGAAAATGACCCTCAAGGTGAAGGTTGGGATATCGCAAAAGCTTGGGCGGCCGGAACGGGCGGTCATCGTGCTGGCTGTTTGGAATCCTCTTTCGTTGCCGAAGTAAAATCGGACCTTATGGGCGAGCAAACCATCTTGTGTGGCATGCTACAAGCGGGTTCGATTGTGTGCTATGAGAAGATGGTAGCAGAAGGTATTGACCCAGGTTACGCAGGTAAACTACTGCAATACGGTTGGGAAACGGTAACCGAAGCGCTGAAATTTGGTGGCATCACTCACATGATGGATCGCCTATCAAACCCAGCAAAAATCAAAGCGTTTGAGCTGTCTGAAGAGCTTAAAGACTTGATGCGCCCACTGTACAACAAACATATGGATGACATTATTTCTGGTCATTTCTCTAGCACTATGATGGCTGACTGGGCCAACGATGATGCTGATTTGCTGGGCTGGCGTGCTGAAACCGGTGAAACTGCGTTTGAAAACTACCCACAGTCTGATGTACAGATCACTGAGCAAGAGTACTTCGACAAAGGTATTTTGATGATTGCCATGGTTCGCGCTGGGGTTGAGCTGGCATTTGAAGCTATGACGGCTTCCGGTATTGTTGAAGAGTCAGCTTACTATGAATCCCTGCATGAGCTGCCACTGATTGCCAACACAGTAGCACGTAAGCGTTTGTATGAAATGAACGTGGTTATTTCTGATACAGCAGAGTATGGTAATTACCTGTTTGCCAATGTCGCAACACCGTTACTGCGCGAAAAGTTCATGCCAAAAGTATCTACTGATGTGATTGGTAAAGGCCTTGGTGAAAGCTCGAATTTCGTTGATAACGCGACCCTGATTGAAGTGAACGAAATTCTTCGCAACCATCCGGTTGAGTACATCGGTGAAGAGTTGCGCGGTTACATGACAGATATGAAACGCATTGCCGTCGGTGGCTAAAGGCTAATTCACCTTCCGGTGGTTAAGAAGGGGCTGAGAGTTCGCCCCTTTTCAATGACGAGAATGATGACGTAAAGCTCCAGACTGACTGGAAAGAATAAATACAAAAGCAAACACAATATAAAACAAAAGGCTTGGTCGCCGTTGACCAAGCCTTTTTTATTGGGAAATTTTTATCTCAACCGGGCAATATTATTTGGCGGTGATTTTCGCTTCTAGCTCGGCCAATTTTTGCTCCATCTCAGTGAGCTTTTGGCGAGTACGCATTAATACTTGAGTCTGTACATCAAATTCTTCACGGCTTACCACGTCCAATTTATTTAATTGGCCTTGGATCACTTGGCGGATTTTTTGATCAACGTCGGCACCCAAATCTTTTACGGGTTGAGGCATTGAATCGTGAATTTGTTTGGCAATTTGCTCAAGTTTTTTAGGGTCAAACATAGCGGCTTACACTCCTGTCAGTTTGTCTCCATTCTAAGCAATTGAGCTGAGAATGTCGTTATTCAAGGTAAGAAAAAGGCCACTGAGGTGGCCTTTTTTGAAGCAGTCTTAATTATATTGTGTTATTTATTTTCAGCGAGTCGGCGTTGTACTGCTTTGGCCTCGTCAACTCTGGCTAGCTTTTCGAGGTCTTTATCCTCAACAAACACAGGCAGTGGCTTATGTTTTTCGGCTAGATAGCTGTAAATCACAGGCAGTACGAATAGCGTAAATAGTGTACCAATCGCAAGACCTGCCACAATCACAATACCAATACTAAAGCGCTGAGCTGCACCTGCACCCGTTGCGTACATCAACGGGATCAAACCTGCAATCATCGCTGCTGTCGTCATTAGAATTGGGCGAAGACGCACTTTGGCTGCCTCCATCACCGCTTCGATGCGAGACTTGTTATGGTGTAGCTGCTCTTCTTTCGCTACTTCACAAATAAGAATACCGTGCTTGGTGATAAGACCAACCAGTGTAATCAACCCTACTTGCGAGTAGATGTTCATGGTTGCTGCGCCCCAAGCCAGTGCAATTAATGCTCCGCAAATGGCGAGAGGAACAGATACCATGATAACCAATGGATCTTTTAACGACTCAAATTGAATCGCCAGTACCAAGAAGATGATGGCGAGTGCCAAACCAAAGGTCGCGTAGAGTGCGCTTCCCTCAGTCACGTATTGACGTGCTTCACCCATATAATCGTGGTTGTAGCCTGCGGGCAGTTTAGTTGCGGCAACATCCTCAAACCACGTAATCGCATCACCCATTGCAACTCCTGGGCCCGGTACACTTCCGACGGTTGCCGAGTTTAGCTGGTTAAAGTGCGGCAGTGAGCGCGGCTCTGCAATCACATCAATGGTAATTAGGCTCCCTAATGGGATCATTTTTCCGTCAACGGCACGCACAAAGTAGTGATTCATCGATTCAGGGTTGAGGCGATATTTACGTTCAACCTGCGGGATCACCTCATAAGAGCGGCCATTGAGATCGATGCGGTTGACATAGCCATCCGCCATCATGGTCCCTAATGTCGTGCCAATATCCTTCATCGTGATGCCATAAACCCCAGCTTTATCTTTGTCGATATTGATTTTCATCGTCGCAGAATCGTAATTGAGGTCTAAATCGGAGTACACAAACATCGGGCTTGCTTTCACTTCTGTTAGCACTTCAGTGGCAATAGCAAACAAACTTTCAAAGCTATTGGGTGTAGTGATGACAAATTGAATTGGCAATCCAGAGCCTGCGCCGGGAAGTTCAGGCATTTGGAAGGCCGTCACGGCCATGCCTGGAATATCTTGCACTAAGGTGCCGACTCGAGTGGCAACCTCAGCTTGGCTTGCCTGGCGTTCACTCCAAGGCACCATCGAGGCAATACCAAACGCTTGGTTGGAGCTTGGAACACCGGTAAAGACTTGAGCAAACTGGACTTCTGGCTGTTCAGACAGAATCGTATTCACGTCATTCATGGTGTTTTGTAAATAGTCCAAGTTCGCATTCGAAGAACCCGTACCAATTAACATGACCACGCCTTTATCTTCAGAAGGGGCAAGTTCACTTGGAATGAATTTGAACAGCATAGGCAGACTGGCAAACACGATCACCGCAAAGGCAATCACGACAGGACGGCGCTGCATTACTTTCTCGAGTAATTTCGCGTAGCGGTTACTCATTGAATCAAGTAATCCATGCACTTTTTGTTCAAACTTGTTGGGCTCTTCGTGCGCTTTAAGCATTTTAGAACACATCATGGGTGAAAGTGTCAGTGCAACAATACCTGAAACAAATACAGCACCAGCCAGCGTGAGTGCAAACTCTTTAAAGAGTGAGCCTGTTATGCCACCCATCATCGCTATCGGTGCATATACGGCACCCAGTGTCAGCGTCATCGCAATTACCGGAACGGCGATTTCACGAGTACCAATAATCGCGGCACGAAATGGTGATTCACCCAGCTTAATGTGGCGGTCAACGTTTTCTAGTACAACGATTGCATCATCCACCACAAGGCCGATAGCCAATACCATCGCTAGCAGTGTCATCAAGTTCCATGAGAAGCCCATTCCCTGCATTACCATAGCAACACCAACTAAGGATAGTGGAATGGTAACAATCGGGATGATAACGGCCCGTAAAGAGCCTAGGAATAGAGTAATGACGACAAGTACGATCAAGGCGGCTTCAGCGATGGTTTTTATGACCTCGTGGATCGATTCATTGATCGCCACCGTGGAGTCATACATCACGTTCATTTCGATGTTACTTGGTAGATTACGCTTTAACTGCGGTAACAGATCCAGCACATCTTGAGCAATGTTGATTGGGTTTGCGCTAGGTGCTGCGTTGATGGCTGCTACAACCGCTTCTCGGCCGTTTGCACTTGCGCGGTAAACATCATGGCTTTTTTCTAGCGTGACGTTTGCAATATCACCTAGGCGAATAACATTGCCGTCGCCCGTTTTAACCACCAGGTTTTTCAGCTCATCGACATTTGACACTTGCGTATCGGCACTACCGTTATACAGCACGAATTCGCCAGTGGCTTGTCCTGTTGCTGATTGATAGTTGTTGGCATTCAGCACGTTCATCACATCGCCCGCAGTGAGCTGTAGTCCTGCCATTTTTGCTGGATCAAGCCAAATACGAAGGGCGTATTTCATGCCACCATACAAGTCAATCTTAGAGACGCCGTTGACGGTGAATATTTGAGGGTTAAATACACGCTCAAGATAGTCAGTAATTTGGCTTGAACTAAGTTCATCACTAGTGAAACCAATATACAGCACCGCGGTGGTTGAGCCGGTAGACATAGTTACCGTCGGATCTTCGGCCTCTTTAGGAAGCTGTGAGCGTACCGAGTTCGTTTTTGCTAACACATCTGAAAGTGCAGCGTTGGGATCGGTATTGAGCTTCATCGTTACGGTAATCGTTGATTTACCCAATACCGAAGAAGAAGTCATATAATCAATGTTGTCGGCTTGTGCGACTGCTTGTTCCAAAGGTTGAGTGATAAAACCTTGGATTAAGTCGGCACTTGCACCGTAATAGCCTGTACTCACTGTAACAACGGTATTCGTCATTTCAGGGTATTCACGAACTTGCATTTTGAAAATAGCTTGAAAACCAAGCAGAGCTATCAAAAAGCTGATCGATACCGCGAGCACTGGACGTTTTATAAAAACATCAGTAAAACGCATGATTCCTCCAATTACAGCATCGGTGTTTCAGCAGGTGGTGTAGTCGCATTACTTTCGACTACCCGAACTTTCGAATGGTTACTTAAGCGCACTTGACCTGAAGTGACCACGATGTCTCCATCTTGTACACCCTCTAAAATATGCGCCACAGCACCTTTGCGTTCACCTACTTTTACAACGCGCTGCTCTACTCGTTTAACGCCATCTTCTTCTTTCAACACGTAAACATTATCACCATACAGGGTGAAGGTAATGGCGGTTTGAGGAAGCGTGACTTGGTTTTCTAATTTCGGCAGGATGATGTTGGCACGAGCAAACATACCGCTGCGTAGTTTACCGTCACTATTTGGAATATCGGCTTGCACTTGGATTAAACCACTTTGAACGCTAACGGCAGGCTCAATCGCAGTAATGGATCCTGTAAACGCTGCATTAGGATAAGCATCGATAAAAATATCTACTTGCTGGCCTAATGAAATACGTGAAATATCCGTTTGTGGAACGGTAAAGCGCAGACGCATTACACTGGTATCTTCCAAGCGAACAATATCGGTGCCTGGCTGTAGGTATTGGCCTAAATACACATTACGGATACCCACCACACCAGCAAAGGGAGCTTTGATTTCACGACGATCAATGGAAGCTTTTAAACTTTCAATATCTGCAGACAAAGAGTAGTAGTTTGCTTCGGCTTCATCATAAGCTTCTTTTGAAATCGACCCTTTAGCGAATAGACCTTTATAGCGTTCGTATTTCGCTTTTGCAGCAGGTAGGCGAGCTTGTGAGCTTTTTAAATTCGCTTTCTCAACCGCAGAATCAAGCAAAACTAAAGGTTGGTCTTCCTCAACTGGTGTTCCTGATTCAAATGAAATCTTATCGATCACGCCGCTGGTTTCAGATGTCAGTGTCACGCCTTGATTGGGTTCAATAAAACCAATCGCTTCAATCACTGGGATCCAATCAACAGGAGTTACATCAGTCACTGTCACTGGAAATTCAGGTTCAGGACGGTTGGCCATGAATTCGGCAATTTTTTGTTGTTTAAACAGATTAAAACCTATCACGCTACCAAACAGTAGGAAGGCGATAAGTAACATAAAGAATGTCCACTTTTTCATTCTAGTCAGAACTCCAAGTTAGTGTTGAGTAATTGCATCCCAACTGGCGTCAATCACGGCACTGAGTGCGCTGTCATCCAGTTGATAACATTCCATCGCTTTTTTACGGGCAAGGGCGACCGTTGTTTCGAAGCTTAAAGCAGACAAAATCTGGTTATCCAACGGCTTGAATAATCCCTGCTCTTTACCTTGATCAAATAGTAAATCCACTTTGGCAAACATTTTTCGCTCAAGTTCCTTAACATTGCAACTGATTGTTGTTGGCAATGATTCATATTGAACTCGGTTGCTGAGTGTTGCACTGCTTGATTGTGCTAATTCCCAGATATTAAGCCACATCATTTTAAAGCGTTCTTTCAAAGGCATCTCATCATCAATATTGGCTTGCACCGCGTCAGCAATGTGCTGACAAACGTGTAAGCGAACTGTCACGAGAAGATGATCTTTGTCATCAAAGTAACGGTAAATTGTTCCCGTTGCGACACCGGCTTCTTTGGCTAATTTGTGCATCGATAAGCCTTGAAATCCAGATTCAGCGATCAGCTTTTCAGCAGCCACCAATATCTGCTGGTACTTATCCATGTGAATACAGTTAGACATGCTGACATCTCACAGTGAATGAACGTTCATTCATTATAGACCAAACTATAGCCCCTTATGCAATACACTAGTGTAGTAAAATGACAAAAATCTTATGGTGAATGACGTAGTAATCAGTAAAGCGCGGCATTATCATAGACGGCCCAAATAAAAGTGATACGAGTACCTCATGAAGCTGAATCCAAGACAAGACGAAGCCGTCAAATATGTATCGGGCCCATGTCTAGTATTGGCGGGGGCTGGCTCGGGTAAAACGCGCGTAATTACCAACAAGATCGCTTACTTGGTTCAACAGTGTGATTATAAAGCGCGCAACATTGCTGCCGTTACATTTACTAACAAAGCCGCTCGAGAAATGAAGGCGCGGGTAGCACAAACGCTTGGAAAAGCTGAGTCAAAAGGGCTGCTCGTTTCCACATTTCATACTTTAGGCCTCAATATTATCCGTCGGGAATATAAATTTTTGGGCTTGAAAGCGGGGTTCTCTCTGTTTGACGACCAAGACCAGCTTGCGCTGCTCAAAGAGTTGACAGAGAAACAGCTCGAGGGCGATAAAGATCTGCTGCGCCAATTGCTCAGCACCATCTCCAACTGGAAGAACGACATGTTGACGCCAGAGCAAGCGAAAGGTTTTGCTCAAGGTGAACAACAACAGCTGTTCGCTTACTGCTTCGATCTTTATCAAAAGCAAATGAAAGCGTATAACGCGCTCGATTTTGATGATCTTATTTTAATGCCGGTGCTGTTATTGCAAAACAACGCCGAAGTTCGTCAGCGTTGGCAAAACCGCATTCGCTACTTGCTGGTGGATGAATATCAAGATACCAATACCAGTCAATATGAGTTAGTGAAACTGTTGGTTGGAGAACGTGGCCGTTTAACCGTGGTGGGTGATGATGATCAATCCATCTATTCTTGGCGAGGGGCGAAACCGCAAAACCTCGTGTTGCTGGGGCAAGATTACCCAAATCTTAAACTGATTAAGCTTGAGCAGAACTACCGTTCAACCAGCCGTATTTTGAGAGCGGCCAATATTCTGATTGCTAACAACCCACACGTGTATGAGAAAACGCTTTTTTCTGAGATCCCTGAGGGTGAAAAACTCAAAGTTTTGCTAGCGAAAAATGAAGATCATGAAGCGGAGCGGGTCACTGGTGAACTGATTGCGCATAAATTTCTCAATCGCACCGAATATCGTGATTACGCGATATTGTACCGCGGTAATCATCAGTCACGCTTAATTGAAAAATCGCTGCTGCAAAACCGCGTGCCTTATAAGTTATCCGGTGGAACGTCATTTTTTGCCAGAGCCGAAATTAAAGACATCATGGCTTACCTCAAAGTGTTGGTGAACCCTGACGATGACAATGCTTTTTTACGCATTGTGAACACGCCAAAACGAGAAATTGGCCCAGTCACGTTAGAGAAATTGGGTAGTTACGCCAATATGCGTGGCAAAAGCTTGTTTTCGGCCAGTTTTGAACTTGGCTTAGAGCATCATTTGTCTGGAAGAGGGCTCGACAACTTGCGTCAGTTTACGCAATGGTTAGTGGCTATCTCAGATCAAGCTGAACGAGGCAATACCGTTGAAGCGGTGCGATCATTAGTCCGAGATATTCATTATGAAGATTGGCTGTATGAAACCTCTTCAAGCCCCAAAGCGGCCGAAATGCGTATGAAAAACGTCTCTGATCTCTATTCTTGGATTGTGGCCGACCTTGAAGGTGACAACTATGACCAACAAGAAAAATCGCTCAAAGAAGTTGTACAGCGCTTAACCCTACGCGACATGATGGAGCGAAGTGAAGAAGAGGATGAGAGTGATGCCGTTCAGTTGATGACACTGCATGCATCGAAAGGCCTTGAATTTCCTTACGTTTATTTGATTGGCACTGAAGAGGGTATTCTTCCTCATCAAACCAGTATCGATGAGGACAACGTCGAAGAAGAACGTCGTTTGATGTATGTCGGGATAACTCGCGCGCAGCGAGAACTGACTTTCACTATGTGTAAAGAACGTCGTCAATACGGGGAACTGCTTAAACCCACACAAAGTCGCTTTTTGGATGAATTACCCTTTGACGATGTTGAGTGGGAACAGAGCAAAAAGCCAGTAAGTCAAGAAGAGCGAATGGCGAAAGGACAAAGTCATATTGCTAATTTGCGCGCTGCCATGTTTAAGAAATAGTGCTTAAAAAATAATAAAAACAAAGGTTTGGAATTAAAGCCAAACCTTTGTTTTATAGGAATTAATGTATTAAAGACCTGCAATCATATGCTCAATGGCGGCAACGATTTCGTCGTCAGAGCAATCCATACAGGTTCCTTTAGCTGGCATGGCATTAAAGCCTTGCAGTGCATGATTTTTCAATACATCTTTACCTTGGGCGATACGTGGAGCCCACTCTTCGGCATTGCCAATTTTAGGTGCGCCACTGATGCCTGTAGAGTGGCAAGCGATACAGAATGTACCATAAACTTGCGCGCCATCACGAGGGCCTGTCGGCTCTGCCGCAACGGGTTCACTACCCGCTAAGTAAACATCACCTACAGGTTTAATGCGATCAGCAATGGCATCGTATTCAGCTTGGCTGGTTGCCAATGCAACACTAGAAAAGGTTAAAGCAGCGAATAACACGCTTATGATTCGTCGAGACATATCCATTAAACTCACTTTATATTCCAAAGGTAAGTTCATGCTTACCTATTTATACTTAGATTTAGAGTGTGGCTGATTTAAAAGCCATTCAAGCTGTTAAATCAATGTAAATATTGGGTGATTATATCCCGATAAGTTGTTGCAATAAACAACAAGTTGCGATCTTCAAGGGGTGAGTCACATCCTTATTATAGAGGTAATAATGGTTATCTGATGAAAAAGGCGTCAAACGATAAAAAAAGTTGAAAAAGTACTAGACGCCCTAGTGTGAACTCCGTATTATTCCACTCCGCCGATAGGGCATGCGCCCGTAGCTCAGCTGGATAGAGCGTTGGCCTCCGGAGCCAAAGGTCGAAGGTTCGAATCCTTTCGGGCGCGCCATCCGGATGCTTATGTAAATAAGTAGCAAATTGGCAAAACAGTGGTGGCTATAGCTCAGTTGGTAGAGCCCCGGATTGTGATTCCGGTTGTCGCGAGTTCAAGTCTCGTTAGCCACCCCATTATTTGGTAACTTCGGTTTCCTTTCTTGGTGAAAGTCGAGAAAAAAGATTTACATCGATGAATAGACTAGTTTGATAGTGCATCATGATGTTAGGAATAGCGGAGCAGAGAGTTCTCTCTCGTTTATTCCAAAAAATGAATTTGTATCGGTGAATAGCGCAGCTTGGTAGCGCATCTGGTTTGGGACCAGAGGGTCGGGGGTTCGAATCCCTCTTCACCGACCACTTTTCTTTTCTTCTCATTGGTTAAAAATGAAAAGAAAAATAACGGCAAGCAAGCGGTTATTGCAAAGTTTGATGGTGGCTATAGCTCAGTTGGTAGAGCCCCGGATTGTGATTCCGGTTGTCGCGAGTTCAAGTCTCGTTAGCCACCCCATTATTCGGTAACTTCGGTTTCCGTTCTTGGTGAAAATCAAGAAGAAAGAGATATATCGGTGAATAGCGCAGCTTGGTAGCGCATCTGGTTTGGGACCAGAGGGTCGGGGGTTCGAATCCCTCTTCACCGACCATCTTAATGAGCCTCAGTCGAAAGACTGGGGCTTTTTAACATCTGGTGTTTGAAGTATTAATCAAGGTAATGAGAGCCAAAGTGGGGTTCGTCTGATATTCAAAACCGGGCTCTTCACCGACCATCTTAATAAGCCTCAGTCGAAAGACTGGGGCTTTTTAACATCTGATGTTTGGAGCCTTAATCAAGGCAATGAAAGCCAAAGTGGGGTTCGTCTGATTTTCAAAACCGGGCTCTTCACCGGCCATCTTAATAAGCCTCAGTCGAAAGACCATTCTCTCTATTCAATGTTCGATTCCTTATTGGCTCCTATCTTATTAAGTCAGTGAATTATCATGTTTAAAGGCTAAACCCTAAATTTTCTGTTCAGATGAATTCACTGCTTTTCTGCCTTTTCATTAGTTTTTAGTCTGGCATTTTGTTGGTTATTCTGGTTTTTGTTTCTAATGTGTTACGTGATATGCCGCAATATAATTTGAAATTTTATTCTGCATTCTTTTTTAGAATGCATGGTAAATTGGCGTTTTCTTAGGCTTAACGTCTATGTTTTGGGGTGTATTACTGCGTGCTAGAATATTGGTCATACCAATGATTAATGCATATGTGGTGCATAAAAATACGATGTTACTGCTTTGGTTTGATTTGATATCGACTTTTTATCCTATCGATGTTGCTTTTCTGTGAAATATTTGCCAAATTGATGGCCTTGTTAATTACCAGAATATTGTACTGGTATGAATGGATTCATTTTTACTGGCTTTGAACGCTTTGTTGTTCAAAGGTAGTTACAGACAGGGCACAACACTGCCCAAGTCGTAGAGGTCTGGGATGTCACTTTTAGAAGTAAAAAACCTGCGTATTGAATACCCATCGCGTCATGGTGTTCACGTTGCTGTGAAATCGCTTTCGTTTAATATCGAGCGGGGTGAAATTGTTGGGGTTGTGGGAGAATCAGGCGCCGGAAAATCGACCGTAGGTAATGCGGTTATCGATTTATTGAGCCCACCCGGTCTCATTGCCAGTGGCGATGTGTTCTTAGATGGCGAGAAGATTTCAGGCCTATCGCCTGAGCAGATGCGCCAAGTTCGCGGCTCTAAAATTGGTTTTATTTTTCAAGACCCAATGACGTCGCTTAATCCGCTATTTACTGTTGAACATCAACTGACAGAAACCATCCACGCCAATATGAAAGTGACTGAGGAAGAAGCGTATCAGCGTGCACTTTCTTTGATGAAGCAAGTGGGTATTCCTCAGCCTGAAAACCGTTTGAAGCAGTATCCACACCAATTCTCTGGTGGCATGCGTCAACGTGTTGTGATTGCCATTGCGCTGGCGGGTGAACCTGATCTTATTATTGCCGATGAACCGACCACTGCATTAGACGTTTCTATTCAAGATCAAATCTTGAGCCTCATCCGCGAGCTATGCATTAAAAACAATGTTGGCTGTATGCTGGTTACCCATGATATGGGTGTGGTCTCGAATGTGACGGATCGCGTCGCGGTGATGTATCGCGGTGACTTGGTTGAATTTGGACCGACAGCTAAAGTGTTGGGCGCTCCTGATCACTCCTATACGCGCAGTTTGATTTCCGCCGTTCCTCGCTCAGATAAAAAACTCGATCGCTTTCCGCTGGTGAGCTATATCGAAGAGGCAAGTGAGTTAAAACCACTGGATGTTAAAAACCATTGGTTAGGTCAGAGCCAAGATAATCGCCAATACACAGGCCCACTGCTGACTGTGGAAAACGTGAATTTACGCTTTACGACCAAAGACTCATTGTTTGAAAGTCGCCGTGAATATGTCCAAGCTTCAAATGACGTCAGTTTTGAGGTGTTTGAAGGGGAAACTTTTGGTTTGGTTGGGGAATCAGGTTCCGGTAAATCAACCATCGCACGCGTGATTGCGGGCCTGTACGCTCCAAACTCAGGCAAAGTCTGTTTTGAAGGGATTGATCTTACTGCGCTGAAATCGGAAAACGAGCGCCGTCCGATGCGCCGCCAGATGCAGATGGTGTTTCAAAACCCTTATACCTCAATGAATCCGAGAATGAAGATTTTCGATATCATTGCCGAGCCGATTCGTTTTCATAAATTAACCCGTAGCGAAGCGGAAACACGGCAAATTGTGCATGATCTTTTAGAGCACGTAGGCCTAGGTAAAATGGCGGGAGTGAAATATCCGCACGAGTTTTCCGGCGGTCAACGTCAACGTATTTCGATTGCTCGCGCACTCGCCACGCGTCCTCGCTTATTGATTTGTGATGAACCTACGTCCGCGCTCGACGTGTCTGTGCAAGCGCAGATCTTAAACCTATTAAAAGATCTGCAAGATGAGCTCAATTTGACCATGCTGTTCATCAGCCATGACTTACCTGTGATCCGCCAAATGTGCGATCGTGTCGGCGTCATGCAAATGGGGACCTTACTGGAGGTCGCCCCTACAGAGCAGTTGTTTAAGTCACCTCAACACCAATACAGCCAGCATTTGATTTCTTTAATGCCTGAGTTTACGGGCTTAAGAGAAGATGTAGTAACGGCGTAAGCCAAAAAAGTTACAGATAGAGATATCATGACCAAGCGTGCTTGGAATGAATAAACAGAAGCAATTACAACAACTAGGGATTTGGATTCCCGCATAAGGAGTTATGCAATGAAAACCATGAAAAGCAAACTAACAGTAGCTTTGATGGCGGCAGGCTTAAGCTTTGCAGCTAGCGCGGCCAATATTACCGTCGCTTATGATGCTGACCCAGTGTCACTTGACCCGCATGAGCAGCTATCTGGTGGTACGCTACAAATGTCTCACATGGTGTTTGATCCTCTCGTTCGTTACACCCAGACATTTGATTTTGAACCTCGCCTTGCTGAGAAATGGGAACGTGTCAACGATACAACGTTCCGTTTTATGCTGCGCAAAGGGGTAAAATTCCATTCTGGTAACGAAATGACGGCAGACGATGTGGTCTGGACGTTCGATCGTTTACAAGATTCTCCTGATTTCAAAGCTATTTTTGAACCGTATGAAAAGATGGTCAAAGTAGATGATTACACCGTCGAGATCGTATCCAAAGGCGCTTATCCTCTGGTTCTGCAAACCGCAACCTACATCTTCCCTATGGACAGCAAGTTCTATTCGGGCAAAGCGGCTGATGGTAAAGAGAAATCTGAAATTGTGAAGCACGGCAACTCGTTTGCTTCGACCAACGTTTCTGGTACTGGCCCATTTAGAGTGACTTTCCGCGAACAAGGCGTAAAAGTGGAATTTGAACGCTTTAAAGATTATTGGGATAGCGCATCAAAAGGCAACGTAGACAAACTGACCTTAGTACCGATTAAAGAAGATGCCACTCGTGTTGCGGCGCTCCTTTCGGGTGATGTGGATATGATTGCACCTGTTGCGCCAAACGATCATAAACGTGTGGAAGAAGCCAAAGGTATTGATCTTGTGACCTTACCGGGTACGCGCATCATCACCTTCCAAATGAACCAAAACAGCAATGAAGCACTGAAAGATGTTCGTGTGCGTCAAGCCATTGTTCACGCCATCAACAACCAAGGTATCGTTGACAAAATCATGAAAGGTTTTGCGACAGCAGCTGGCCAACAAGGCCCAGCGGGTTATTCTGGTTATGACGCGAACCTTGTGCCTCGTTTTGATTTGAAAAAAGCGAAAGAGCTGATGAAAGAGGCTGGTTATGAGAAAGGGCTGACGCTCACCATGATCGCGCCAAACAACCGTTATGTGAACGATGCGAAAGTCGCACAAGCTGCAGCGGCGATGTTGTCGAAAATTGGTATTAAGGTTGATCTTAAAACCATGCCAAAAGCGCAATATTGGCCTGAGTTTGATAAGTGCGCCGCGGATCTGTTAATGATTGGCTGGCACTCAGATACTGAAGACTCAGCAAACTTCACCGAGTTCTTAACCATGACACGTAACGAAGAGAGTGGTAAAGGCCAGTACAACTGTGGTCACTACTCAAATCCAGAAGTGGATAAGTTGGTTGAAGCGGCAAACGTAGAAACCGATCCTGCGAAACGTGCACAGATGCTGCAAAAAGTCGAAGTGACTTTGTACAACGACGCAGCATTTGTTCCACTGCATTGGCAAAACCTAGCGTGGGGTGCGAAATCTACTTTAGATATCAAACCGATTGTTAACGCGATGGAATTCCCTTATTTCGGCGACCTAGTCGTTAGCGAGTAATTACTTAAGTTGGCCGCTCATGTGATGTGGGCGGCGCTTAAGTCACTCAAGGCATCCGCTTGGATGCCTTATTAAGATCTCTGCACTTTGCTTTATTTCAGTCGGGTCGAGTGTCATTTTTTAGGCTGAATTTTTTCGTTCCTATTAAAGTTAATTCAATTTTAAAAAGAACCATCATGGATAGTTTAAGGGGCAAGGAATGTTTTCGTTTCTGGTCAAGCGCCTGTTTCAGGCACTGATAGTGATGTTTGTGATCAGTCTGGTGGCGTTTGCCATTCAGGATAACTTAGGCGACCCATTGCGTGAGCTTGTTGGGCAGTCTGTTTCAGAAAGCGAGCGCCAAGCGCTGCGCGATGAACTTGGACTGAATGATCCTTTCATTGCCAAATATACTCGTTTTATTACGGCCGCGGTGCAGGGTGATTTAGGCACGTCCTACTTTTTCAAACGTCCTGCGGTAGACGTTATTCTCGATAAATTAATCGCAACGTTAGAGCTTGTGCTCGGTGCGACTGTAATCATCATTGTCTGTTCCATTCCATTAGGGGTTTACACAGCCATTCATCCCAAAAGCTTCTTTACCAAAGTGGTGATGGCGGGCAGCAGTATTGGTATTTCTATCCCAGTGTTCTTAACTGCGATTATGTTGATGTACGTTTTCTCGATCACGTTAGGTTGGTTACCATCGTATGGACGAGGGGAAACCGCCAATTGGTTGGGTTGGGAATCTGGCTTTTTCACGGCTGATGGATTAGCACACTTGGTGCTGCCTTGTGTTTCACTGGCGTCGATCATGCTGCCGCTGTTTATTCGTTTAGTTCGTTCTGAAATGTTGGAAGTGCTGAGCTCGGAATACATCAAATTTGCTAAAGCTAAAGGCTTGGCATTGAACAAAATCTACTACCAACATGCCCTTAAAAATACCATGTTACCGGTGCTAACCGTCGGCGGTGTACAAATTGGGACTATGGTGGCCTACACCATCTTAACCGAGACTGTTTTTCAGTGGCCGGGTACGGGCTTTCTTTTCCTTGAAGCGATCAACCGAGTTGATACTCCGCTGATCACCGCTTACGTCATATTCGTTGGCCTGATTTTCGTTGTCACCAACACCATTGTCGATCTGTTATACGGTCTGATTAACCCGACTGTGAACCTTACTGGAAAAGGAGCTTAATCATGAGCCAATTTGCTGCTGCTCCATCTCGTTGGGAGCGTTTTAAACAGTCTGATTTTTTGTACTATTTCTTGCGTGATAAAGTGGCGATGACCAGCTTCGTCATCTTTTTGGTATTCTTAACTTTGTCTGTCGCTGCGCCACTCATTGCCCCCAGTAACCCGTACGACCTATCATCGATTGATCTGATGGATGCAGAATTACCTCCCTCTTGGATGGACGGAGCTGATGAGCGCTTTGTTCTCGGCACGGATGAGCAAGGGCGCGATATTTTGTCGACCATACTGTATGGTTCGCGTCTATCACTGACGATTGGCTTTTTGGCGGTCGGTTTACAGTTGCTACTTGGTATCGTGATTGGCCTTTCTGCTGGCTACTTTGGCGGACGTATTGATAGCTTTTTGATGCGTTTTGCCGATGTACAGCTATCGTTTTCAACCATGATGGTGGCGATCATTGTTTCGGCAATTTTCAAAGCCAGTTTTGGGAGTGAATTTTATAGTCAGTATGCGGTTGTGATGCTGGTGGTGATTATCGGCGTGGCTGAGTGGCCACAATACGCGCGGACAATTCGTGCGTCAGTGCTCGCCGAGAAGAAAAAAGAGTATGTGGAAGCGGCTCGTGTGATGGGTTTTAAATCGCCACGCATCATGTTTCGCCATATTTTACCTAACTGTTTATCGCCTATTTTGGTTATCTCAACTGTGCAAATTGCCAATGCGATCATGTCTGAAGCGGCACTCTCTTTCCTAGGTTTAGGTTTGCCAGTCGATCAGCCATCATTGGGTGCTTTGATTAGCATGGGCTTTAACTACATCTTCTCTGGCGCTTGGTGGATTACGGCTTTCCCTGGTTTTGTACTCGTCACATTAGTGTTGGTGATCAATCTGTTGGGTGACTGGCTACGCGATGTTTTTAACCCAAAAATTTACAAAGGGTGATGTGGCAATTGATTTTTGCTAAAGAAAATCCCTAAACTAAAAGCCGCCGTCAAATGCGGCTCTTTTTTTGCTAGTATTTTTGTTATACCCAACCCAAATCCATTGAACTAGGGAACATTGAATCGGTAATGTTGTCACTACTATTAAGCAAGTATATGGACTCAATATGATGACCCTGATGCGGAAAACGACCCTGTGTGTGACATCAAGCCTAACGGTGTTGGCGTCGCTGGCTTTATTTCAACCCGCTTGGGCGGAAGATTTTCTTTGTGATGCGACTCAAGCTTCTGTCGATCAGCTGCCCATTCTTGATAAAGCATGCCCAATAGGGCAAGGTTTATGGGGAAAGAAAAAGCCCAAAGGGCAATCATCCACTTTTTGGATTCAGTGTGGTGTGTTAAATAAGCCATTATCTTTGCTGAAAGCCAAAGCGTTTTATACCCATATTTCTACCGATGTATGGCTAAAACCAGAAGCGAAAACGTATCGTTGCTTAATCGGTCCTTATACTGATTATGAGCAAGTAAAAAAAGAACTGCCTCTTATCCAGCAAATCCCCGGTTACAAAGAAGCTTTCATTCGTGAGGTTGTCAAAGGGCGCCCACAGTCTAGCTCGCCGATAAAAAAGACAACTTCCGCTCAAGCAACGTCTGCCGCAAAACAAATCACCAAAAAGTCTTTACCGAAACCACAAGTGGAAATGGCGAGTTCGCCATTATCAACGAAACCATCAACCAAAGCGCCAGCTCTTAATGTTCCGCCAGCGGTTGAAATTCGTTTGAGCACCACCGCAAACGGTTTGCAGTTTGTGGTGCCTCATTTACGTTCGAGTGATGAACAGTTCTATATGGAACATGGCCTAGCATGGAGCCGCCTAAACTACGAGGTGGCAGAAAAAACCTGCCAAAAAATGGCGATGCGCTTGGTAACGGAAGAAGAGTGGCAACGCCTTTTGGATTCAAAACAGATGGACAGTAACCAATGGCCAATGCACTTACCTTATTGGGGATGGTCGCAAAAAGGGCTTTTTACCAACGGTAAAGTCAGCCAACTGAAAGGTTCCTCATTACTCAATGTTATTTGCGTTAAATAAGTGTCTCAGTTTGCCGTCAGAAATGGCGGCAGCGCTACTCTTTCTTTCCCTCTTCGAGTAATTGTAGATAGCGTTGTTCGATAAAATCTTTTTCTTTACTGATGTGATACAACTGTTTTTTCATCGCTTCGACATCGACAGAAGTGCTACCTTGTTTGGCTTGCTCTTTGTATTTCTCAATGGTCTCTAGTAGTTCTTTTTTCTCGGCTTGATAATTTTTTGCCATTTCGTAGAAATCACCCGCTTTACTGATCTTGATGTATTCCGCTTCTAACTGTTCAAACTCTTTTTCGATGGTGGCTTTTTCTTCTTTCAAACTGTCAACGGTATCAGTTTGAGCAAAGAGTTTTTTACGAGTCACTCGTAGCCCTTTCACACTTTTATCGAGATCGCCTTTCAGTTTGCGGATCAACTTATGCGATTTACTCAATTTCTCATTGAGCTCATCAATTGAAGCCTGATCTTCGGCACTAATGCCCTTAGAAGAGGAATTTTTGATGAGAGAAACCTGTTGCTCGAGCGCTTTTTGAATGATGATTAAATCATTCAGAGTCGAGCTATGCTCTGCGGTGTAGTTCAACGCATTTTCAACGGATTGTTGGCATAGATGAAGCGTGTCTTCATCGCTATCACTTTTATTACGAGTAAAACCATGCGCAAATTTCCTAAATTCACGCAGGATCAGCAGCAGGATAAAAAACCAAGCCAACAAGATAATAAGCCCGAGATCGATCGCTAAGAGCGATAAAACCTTTTCGGTGAGGAACTCTTGTATTGGCATCACATAAACCCACTTTTGTTGCTGTATTTTCAGGTAAGTTTAGTTGTTGTAAAAAAATGTGCCTATACTTTGAACAAGTTAGGTCATAGAAAAATATGCTGTGAAGATTCTCATTGTTGATGACAGTAAAGCGACACTTGAAATAGTCAGACGAGCCTTAGAGGCGTTTGGCTACCGACGTTTGTCCATTCAAAAGGCAGACAATGGTAAGGCCGCACTCAAGCTGATTGGCAGTTGGCAGCCGGATATTGTCTTAACAGATTGGCACATGCCCGGCATGACGGGGCTGGAGCTGACACAAGCGATAACCAAACGTAAGCTCGGGATAAAAGTGGCAATGCTCACCACGGTGGCCGATGAGCAACAAATCAAACAGGCGCTTGAAGCTGGAGCGTCGTTTGTGTTATCGAAACCGTTTGACGATGGTGAACTGCACCAAAAGTTGCTTCCTTTAGTGCAAGGAGCGGAAGATAGCTGCATTGAATTAGATGAAATGGTCGAGCTGCAAGATGAGTTGGCTTTACCAAAGCTTTCGCAGCTAGAGAAGCTGCTAAAAAGAGCGGTAGGTGCTGATATCGTGCTGAATAATATTCGTCGCCAATCGTTTGATGAGAGTAAAATTCCTTGTTTGATGGCAGTCTATGAAGATGGCGAAACGCAAAAGCCGCGCGCGGTGGCACTGCTTGATATCTACGCCGTTTGTGTCTTTGCTAAAGGCAACCCCAGCATTACCAAAGAGCAACTACAACAAGCGGTACACAGCAAAATGGTCAGTAAAGATATTCTCGATACTTGCCAGAAAGTGTTAAGTGCTTCCGCATTAGCGTTTCTTGATAATCAAACCCGCAAAAGCTTGAAGTTAAAAAATATCAGTTTTATCCCTCAATCATTTGAAAAGCTCGAAACCCTATTTGCCAAAGAAGCGGATAAACGGGTCGATTTTTCCTGCCAAATGGGGGCGTTAGCCCAAGGGAAAATTACTTTAGTGGGATTTTAATCATCTTTAAGAGCATATTCTGAGGTTATCTTTATGACAGGATGATTTTTGCTATTGGGCATATTCTTAGATGATATTGATGAGCCGTTATTCATGAGATATAAGCAAAATTGCCACTTAGTGACTATATTTAAGTTATTCCTAAAAGTATTTAACATTAGGATTAATTGATTAATTAAAGGAAGCGATATGATAAAGTTTATACGGATATTCATCATTGGTTGCTTAAGCCTATTTATGTCAGCCCCACTTTTAGCGAATGTTACGTGGGAGGGGCATTGCCGAGATAGAAAGCCCTATCTTTATTTTGAAAATGGTGAGTGTAAAGGCCCTGGTGGCGATGTGATTAACCAGGTTATTCTTAAGTTGGGGCATAAAGTCCATTGGACAAAAGTTCCTTGGGCAAGAACCATTGGTGTTGCACCACAGGGTGGAGTTGATCTTATTCCTCTGCACTCTATGGATGAAGAGAGAGAACAGTTTCTTCACCCATTATTAATGGGGTATGGTGAAAGAGAGGTGTTTTATTTTACTCGGACGAACTCGGATATTGATGCAAATAGTTTTGATGAAATTGTCAGCCGAGGTTTTGTTATTGGTGCACTCAATGGCAGTTTTTATAGTGACCAATTTAACCAAAATACAGACAAATTAAAAATCAGTTTTGTCACTAGCGTAGAACAAATTATCAATATGCTAGAGGCTAGTCGCATCGATCTTGCTATCACCTCTGAACAGCATGGGCTTAATCTTTTTGAAAATGACCCTAAATTAAAGAAAATAAGTTATAAAAATATTTACCTAAATGGTCGTTTTTTTAGTGTGCCTAAACGATCGGCGAACTATCAGTATATCGATCAGCTAGAGAATATTTTAGCTGAAATGCGTCGTTCCGGAGAGATTACTAGGATATACGAATCTTATAACTTAGAAGCCCCAATTCAGAAAGAGTAGATTGAGGAATATTACTTTTTATTTTTATATTTCATTGCGATATATCTATTCGTAATTTAAACAGCAGCGAGGCGGCTTATGACTCGCTGCTGTTTTACGATAAAGAATATATTTAGTTTCTCATGGTATCACAATACTACCACACGTAATTTCTGGAATTAATCTGTAAAGCTTTGTCTGCTCTAGTCTTGCGGCATTTTCCAGAAAACTTCCCGGTTGAGGCTGAATTTTAATGGATTTCTGTCACATTCAGCATTTTTCCAGAATTTTCGTTG
Organism: Vibrio sp. V01_P9A10T6; assembly: GCF_963877065.1. Taxonomy (NCBI): domain Bacteria; kingdom Pseudomonadati; phylum Pseudomonadota; class Gammaproteobacteria; order Vibrionales; family Vibrionaceae; genus Vibrio; species Vibrio sp. V01_P9A10T6. The sequence goes on along the minus strand of NZ_CAWNTB010000167.1, from coordinate 46,109 downwards.
TTAAGCCAGTGCAGAAATTCAGTGTGTTTTGTCTACACTAATGTCGGAAGCTTGCTGCAACGCAATAGTGTTGTTAGAGGACAAAATAGTTTCATCGGAAATGTGGATTTTTCATGCATTTTTTATCAATGTGAATGCTAAGGTTTGATCATTTTTTAGGCGCATCACTAATGCCAAATCTAAGGAGATGATAATAAAGATTGACCAATTTCAAAAACCTTTCTGTACAAAAGCTTCTTAGAGTTCGTACTTAAATTGTGGTTCGTCGAATTAGTTTTAGTATGGCAAGCTAGTATGATAATTTTCTTAAAAAATCATCAAGATATCATCACCTTTGACGGCGTTCGTACAATTTACATATCTAGACATCGTGCTTGTTCAACACTTGGGATTAAGCGCAAATAACAAAAACTATCGTTAACTATCAATTGCTAAAGCTAGTGTCACTTGCAAAAGTTGAACGATTGTTTCGTTCAATTATCGACAGTCTCGGCAATAGGGTTTGCCAACGCTTACACTAAAAAAGTACAAAAACATTGTGCGTTCCTTAATAACTTTGTAGATTCAATGGGATATATGCAGTACCCCTTGAGGCAAGTCAACCTGTGAGAAAAATTAAAGAAAGTATTGAGGCGCATTTCGATTCACTGAATCTAGATCTTCGTCTTAATGGTAATGGCCGCTACTTTGACCAAAAGTGTACATTAGACGTGCTTTGCTCGGTTAGTGATGTCATTTTAGAGATGCATGAAAACGGCCAACAAACATTTACCGTGAAGAATGTCATGTATTCCGATGAGTTAAATGAAGTGATGGCAGGGCATTTCAAAAAGCCAGCAATCAGTGATCCTGGCGCTGCTCGTGAATATGATAAAGTCGCATCGATGCCAATCAAAGCTCTGACACAAGCAGGTGTACTCCAAGAAACAGGAAAATCTGGAAACGCCACCCTCTACAGAGTCGCCAATGAGGACTTTCTTAGTTACATTGCTGCCAGCGAGCGTAACACTCTAAATTTTGTCGTCAGTTACCTAACAAAAGTAATGCGTGATAGCGGTCTTTACCCTAAATTTGAGCAGTTCTTTGCTAGCCCGAACAAGGTCAACTATTCAGATCTTAAAGAGAGCTACAGCAGCTTTATCATCAACTACACCAAGATTAATGGCGTTACGGAATGTAACCGAATATTCCCTAAAGTGCTGAATCCCATCGCCTTTGCTAGATCCTCACATGGTTCAAAAGATGGGCATCTGTCATCAGGGCCAATCCCTTACCAAGATCTCATTTACAACCGTCCTAACTTTAGAGACCTAAACAAACCGAAAGACATGCCAAGGGCCACATTCCTTGAGCAAATTCCAGAGGAAACGACCACTGAGGTCTACCACGTCAACAAAGCGAAGAAGAGTGTACGTCGCTACCATGAGGGCAAGAGTGAGGTGAATCGCTTTAAGGAATTGGAGGCTAGCCATGTGCACCATATTTTCCCTCAAGCAGTCTTCCCTGAGCTTTCTGATACGCTTGAAAACCTTATATTACTAACGCCAGGGCAGCACCTAGCCTACGCACACCCCAATGGCAACACTCAGACCGTATCAAAGTCTTACCAACTGGTTGGCCTACTCGCGAAATTAGACAGCATTGAACGCTCGGTCTTCTCTCAATTTGATGAGTTTTATAGCTTGAATGAGTTCATCAATGTAGTGAACACAGGGTTAGATTCCGATTTGCTTACCGAGGGGATGGGCGTGGAAGAGATCAGACATAAAATTGCTGCGGCATATATCAACTAGCTTTGCCACCTAGGCGCTCAAAACTTGAGTAAAAAAATAGTAGGCGTCATACCTGCTATTTTTTTAATAACAATCTTCAAGCTGCATTATTAGATTAGCGTTTCATCCCAAAGTAACTCACTGAAACACTGTCGATATTCATCGAACGTGTACCATAGTTTCTCGCGATGCGATAAAACTGATTAAACTCAGAACTTGAGAAGTAATCAATATTATCATCGGTCACCACATCATCGGTATATAAAATTGCCGCTGAACCATCAGCCACGCTGCCTTTTGGCAGGCGTGTTGCGCGTGGATTGTAGGTCAGGTTCGGCACCAGAATTACATTGGCATCGAGATACTTTTTCACTGCGAATTCTGAGATATCATCCACATAGCAATCGTAATTTTCAATGTCTTTGATGTCCCCATGGCCGATATTGCGCGACTTAATTACGCGATATTTACCCTGCTTTTTCGTGTGTTTCTTGGTGATTTGACGGTCACGAAAAACTTTAAACTTACCAAACTCTAGGGTCTGGAAAATCTCATCAAACCATTCATTACGATACAACAACCAACTATTGAAGTAGTTATGAGTCAAGTAGTCTTGCTCAAGCACAAAGTAAGCCTTGTTCAGGTAAGAGTAAACGCTCACCTGACTGTGGTTTTTAGGCTTGGAAGTTGTGTAAGTAACTGAAACAGTCTCAATTTTCACATCGAACGCTTTTTCATTGTAATCGTTGATATGCAGCAGTGTGTGCATTTCTAGCAACTTTCGCGTCTTCATATATTCCGGCGCATTTAGTAGCGCTTTTGGTACAATTAATGAAACATGCTTGCCCAACTTGCTGCATTTCTCAATAAAAAACGAGAAAATGTTATTAGTAGTTTGGTTCGCCAAGCCACGACGATACTTACTAAGCAGGCTGTTATCTTTGATTTTCATGTACGGCGGATTACCAACAACCACATCGTAGGTTTTGTTGGTTTCTAGCAGTAAGAAGTCTTCATTAAAAAAATTGATTTCTACATTATCGAGCGAGATGTATTTGTTGATCAGCAGTTTACAAAGTTCAATCGAATCTTTGTTGATGTCCACGCAATCAATGATCAGTTTTTTACCTTGATACTTTTTGACAATTTGATGCAAGAAGTTACCCACACCAACCGCCGGCTCTAGTACGCGTAAGGTGTCAGAACTAATCTCCGGCAACGGCGCTATTGCTGAAAAGCAGATTTCTTGGTCGGTGTAATATGCAGCGGTATCAAGTCGTTCTGCGTTGGCTAACTCACAGATTTTGAACATGTCTTGTGATGCATAGTCTTGCCAGTTCTTCTCAACGAACTTGTAAAGTGTTGCCATGTCTTCCAAGTGATACTCTCGGATGGTATCAGCGATCTGTTTTTCAGATAAACGAGGAGACTTCACACCTATGATCTTACGTCCTATTTCACCGAACACGGCGCTAGGCACCGCTTCACCCAAGCATTGGCGAATATTGATATCAGTCTTCTTTCTAAACTGATTTTTTACTTCATAATTAGCAGCGTTGGTTGGTACAGTACCACTTGGGAACCATTGAAAAGACTCAGGGATCGACATCATCAGCATCAATTCACGAATACTGAAAACGCGGTCATCCACCGGATGGACAGTGTTTTGGCTTGGCAAACAATCGTTGCGTGTGTGAATACAAGGCGCGACCTTATCCCAAAGCTGACGTTGATACTTATCGCCATTTTTGCTCTGGTTCACCACAATTTGTCCATCGACAACCTTGTGCGGCTTTAGCTTGTCGTCGGTATTATCAAATGCACTCTTGCCGTAAGGAGTGGCCTTAATCCAAGGCAACATTTCTTCTTTATACGGCCTGAATGAGTGGAAGAAATCATCCTCAGAAAATTCACCCATCTTTTTTAGATATGGTAAGTGACCAATAACGTCTTGCAGTGTTTTCTCGGGGCGGAAATCTGGATAAAGATCGAGCGGTGTCACGCCTTTTTGATCTCTTCTAACACCAATTACAAGTGTACGGGTGCGACTTGAGTTCGCGCCATAGTTCTTGAGGTTAAGAACTTTGCTTTCAATCTGGTAGTCTGGGCCCAAGTTGGTATGGATAGCCTCTTTGATAGGTTTATCGACACCATCGAGATCGGTACACACTGATTGAAGAAACGCGCGTACGTTTTCAAAGATAAAAAACCTTGGCTGCTGTTCTTTGACAATCTTCAAAGACTCAACCACTAGCGAGTTACGCCCAAGCTCCTCATTTTTCTTATGGTTAGCCACACTCATGCCTTGGCACGGAGGCGTCGCCACAACGAGGTCAATATCTTTAAGCTTTTTACGCTGCTTGTAGGCAGCTATTTCACCGTAAAGCCTGTCATGCGTGTCTTTTTGAGTAAGATCACCACAGATGTATCCAGAATCATACTCACACTTATTGTTGTATTTTTGGATGTTTAAACGCTTTTCTAACAGTTCAGCAGTGGCGATACATTTAAACCCAAGTTCTTTTAAACCGAAGCACCCAACTCCCGCCGAACTGAATAGGCTGACGTACGTTAGCATGATATACCCTCATTTATTGACATGCACATTCTAACACACTTAATCAAAACTTGAAGGGATAAAAAGAACCATTAAATTAACTTGTTGATTAACATGTGATTATTTTTTATTGTGGTTTTTTTTGGGCGAGAAACATGAAAAAACCAGCAATATGCTGGCTTTTAGAGTGTAGTGGGAAAGGATGGATTGGAACCATCGAATGCAGTGCGAATAGGTTTACAGTCTACTTTCTTCGGCCACTCGGGAACCCCTTCCAAATGTGTATGCATAATAAAGAAAAATTCAGGCTGAGTACAAGAAAAAGCTCTCCACTTCAGTTCAAGTGCCTAAATTTTGTATCAAGCACTGTAGCCGTCATCGAAATCCTGTTGGCGAGCAGTTGGCACCGTAGCTTTTACTGACTGATAATCAGGTTCAGACTGGAAGCTAAAACTATGATGTAAAGTCAAATGCTCAAGATATTGGTTACAATTGATGCGACCTAAAATGTTACCAACTCCAGCACTTACGCGACCAGTATATAAAGTTTTGAACTCAAAGAGGCGATCAAAAATTTTAATACGGCATTCATGCCCCCAAGCACCTTGGTGTTGGTTGTTTTCCCAAACTAACTTGCAAGCTCGCGTTTCAATTGAACGAACTAAGAAGCCTAAAGCATAATAAAAGTGTCGCTCGTCCGAAAACACCAAGTAGGGTCTACGAGAACCAAAAGATAACTTCATAATATCTATCCTATATTTTTATATGTAGACAGAATAACAACATAATTTCGTGATTTCTGTGATGAATAAGACCTAGCAATGACTTAGGGACATTCTTTAATTAAAAAGGGTGCTACATCACTGATCAATGACAAACTGTGGTAAAAACGTAGCAAGCACCTTTCTAATTTAGCCTATTTAGACACCAAAATAGAGTCTAGTGACGTTACTGAGCTGGGATTAGATTTAGTAGGAAAAATGCACGCCCCTAAATTTTATAGAGTATTTGATCTAGCGAGTGTTGGGGCAAAAACTGTTTTAGCTTAGCTGCCCCCGACAGACTTGATATAGCCCAAAAGCGATCAATCATTTATTGTAAATGATCAGACTTTATTCGAACTGAAGAGACTTTTTTTCTTCGGCAGGTGTGATGGGCAAAAATTTTGTTACCGTGAGCAATTTTTTGCCCACGCGAGCAATTTATTGCTTGAGTGTTTGCTGGGTTTTTCTAACCACTTGATATATAGATCTTTTTGATTTGGCATTTCTTTTGCGTAGAGAAGCATCAAACTGTGCGATGTGGTTCACATCGCTTTGATTCACTCAATAAGGATTAAGCTATGCCAACTCCATGTTATATCTCTATCGAAGGCGAAACACAGGGCCTCATCACTGCTGGTGCTCTTTCTACTGACTCTATCGGCGATGCATTCGTTGAAGGTCATGAAGACCAAATGTTGGTTCAAATGTTTGACCACGTTGTGACTGTACCGACCGACCCACAATCGGGTCAGCCTTCAGGTCAACGTGTGCACAAACCATTCAAATTCACCGTCGCGCTCAACAAAGCGGTTCCTCTGCTTTATAACGCCCTCTCTTCGGGTGAGAAGATGAAATCGGTTGAGCTAAAATGGTACCGTACCTCTATCGAAGGTAAGCAAGAGAACTTCTTCACGACCAAACTCGAAAGCGCGTCTATCGTGGACATTCATTGCGAAATGCCACACTGCCAAGATCCAAAAAACGGCGACTTCACACAAAACGTTACGGTTTCTATGTCTTACCGTAAAATCCTGTGGGATCACGTGAACGCGGGTACTTCAGGCTCGGATGACTGGCGCAAACCCGTCGAAGCGTAAGCGTTGATTTTGGGTGGCTGGCGGATGTTGCGTAAGCAAAGCCAATCGAGTCAGCCACCTTTTTTAGCCTTAAGCAAAGTGCATTCAATGAGTGTGACTTGCTTAAGGCTTTGCTGTTTCTAGTGTAAAGAGGATGGAAGATGGCCACGCTGAATTTTACGTTAAAGGTTGATGGACTCGCAGAGGATGTGTTTGTAGTGCGAGACTATCAAGGTCAGGAGTCGTTATCGGACACGCGACTGGTCAATGGTGAGCCTTGTTATGGGTTTCGTTATCACATTGAGCTGGCGAGTCGTCAATCCACGCTCAGTGCGATGGACGTGGTGGATAAAAACGCCCAGCTTGCGGTTATCCGTAATGGTCAGGTGGTTCAGTACGTGCATGGCATTGTTCGCCATTTTGGTATCGGAGATACCGGTCACAGCCACACCCACTATTCGCTGACTCTAGTGCCTGCATTAGAGCGGTTATCACTGCGCCATAACAGCCGTATTTTCCAGCTTAAAATGGTGCCTGAAATCCTTTCCGTTTTACTCGAAGAGATGGGCATCAGTGATTACGCCTTTTCACTCAAACGCGAGTGTGCTCAGCGTGAATTTTGTGTTCAGTACCGTGAAACCGACCTTGATTTCTTGCATCGCTTAGCCGCCGAAGAGGGGTTGGTGTATCACTTTGTTCATCAGGCTGGTAAGCACACGTTATTTTTCAGTGATGACAGCCAAAGCTTAAGCAAACTCGATAGCCCGGTACCTTGGAATGCCCTGTCTGGAGGGGTATCCGACACACCTTATGTGTCCAAGTGGGCTCAACACACTCAATCGCATGTGGCGCAGAGCCAATTAGCCGATTACAGCTTTAAAAAACCCGCTTACAGTTTCAGTCAAAACGCTCGTGGTACGGAGATGAATTACCAACAGCCGAACTATGAGCATTTTGATTTCCCCGGACGCTTTAAAGACGATGTGAGCGGTAAGGCGTTCAATCAAATTCGTTTAGAGTATTTACGCCGTGAAGCGCACACAGCGCAAGGCGTCAGTAATGAGCCTCGTTTACGCGCAGGGACAAAGTTTGACCTCATCGACCATTTGGACCCGCGCTTTAACCGTGATTGGGTTGTAGTGAGTATTGTCCATACCGGGAGCCAACCTCAAGCCCTCGAAGAATCGGGGGGCAGTGGCGCGACGACCTACTCCAACCATTTCACTGTGATACCCGCTCATGTGACGTGGCGAGCCACGCCGCAACCCAAACCACAAGTGGATGGCCCGTGCATGGCGAAAGTGGTTGGCCCAGACGGTGAGGAAATCTTTTGTGATGAGCATGGCCGGGTCAAGCTGCATTTTCCATGGGACAGAGAGTCTGAGGGGAATGAGCTAAGCTCATGCTGGGTGCGCGTGTCTCAAGGATGGGCGGGAGGACAATATGGCATGATGGCCATTCCTCGTATTGGTCATGAAGTGATTGTGTCTTTTCTTCATGGCGACCCAGACCAACCGATTGTCACTGGGCGCACGTACCACGCGACCAATACGTCGCCTTACGTCTTGCCCGACCATAAAACCAAAACCGTGTTGCGCACGCAAACCCACCAAGGCGAAGGGTTTAATGAACTGAGCTTTGAAGACCAAGCAGGGCAAGAATTGGTATATGTGCACGCGCAAAAAGATATGCAAGTGAAGGTCGAGAACTCTCATCATGCCCGCATCAACTATGACCAGAGTGTGAGTATTGGTCATGATGAAATGCATGTCGTCGCTAATGACCGCAAGCTCACGGTGGATGGCTCACAAAACCAGGTTACAAAAGGTAACTATCTCTCTGATACTAAAGGGGATAAACACGAATCGATTGGCGGTGATTTGGCACGCAAAATTGCGGGTGCCATCGGGGTCAGTGCCGACGGCGACATTACGATAAAAAGTGGCAGCAAAATTACCCTACAAGTTGGCGGAAGTTTTGTTGTGATTGATGCCAGTGGCGTCGCGATAGATGGTGGTACCATCTTGATTAAATCGGGAGGCTCACCCGGCTCACTAGCCCTTCCTTCAAGCGCGGAGGTTTTAGAAGCGGCCGCCTCAGCTGGGAGCGCTTTTGTCGCTAACTGCCCGGAGATGAGCTGATGCGTCATTTAGTCAATTATGCCGTAGTGGATCGAGCCGTGGCTCCTGAGTTTATTGCCGAAGTAAAAAAGTCGAATAACGAGCATTGGTGTTTATTTCCAGAGCCAATCGAAGAAGACTTTGCCCTAGTGGCTCCTTTTCTGGTGCTCATGACCCCAGAGCTTACCGCGCAGCTCACCACGAAAAATGCCCCTTGGGGATTTTTCCTTCAATCAGATCATGACCACAAGACGCTTCGCGCTCATCTTCGTCGTCTGATGAATATTGAGATCCTACAGACCAAAGAGCGGCTATTTTTTCGTTACTACGATCCACGAGTGCTATGGGCTGTCCTCGATGGATTTGAGCCACTCTGGCTAAACCACTTCCTCGGCCCGATACAGAGCGTTCATACTACATTCCCACAACAACGTGCGTCAGACTTCGAGCCATTGCTGACACCCTATCGCCGATTTGGGTATGAAACATTCACACCGTTTCCAATAGAGCGCATTCACTATCAAGCCATTCTTGCTCAGTGTGAGCAAAACTTGGTCGATGAAGTTGCCAGCATTGTTGGCGATACGGACAAAGTTTTTAGCGAAGCGCTGGTCAACCAATTGATTGAATGGGAGATCTCCCTTCCAACTTACATCAAAAGGGTTGCACAGTGGTGTTCAGATGAGAAAATTACTAGCCTGCTTAACTTTCCCAAGCCGTGGCAAACACTGTTGTCGAACACTCAATATCCAGCGGATTATCGAATCATGCGTCTTCAGTCTGAAGTAAGGACAACTCATGTCATGTAAACACCCGGCAGGTGTTGCCTGCCGCTGTAATCTAAAAGGCGATTGTTTAGTTCGCTACCAAATCACTAGCGATGCAGGACTATTCGAGTTTAAAAATGGCGATAACAAAATTTCGAACATTAAGCTTGTCGATAAAGGACAAGGAACCAAAGTCAACATTGCGATAGAAGGAAAATGCACCAACAATCTGACCACATGCCCAACAGGTTACTTGTCGGACGAACGCTCTTTCTCAGAAGCGCTTTCTACTTCGCAATGTAAAGACCATACCTTGGTTTATCGTCAAAAATCAGGACAAGAAGTCGGCTTGTTTAACGCAATACAATACTTATTGGCTCAAGATGGATATGCAGGGATCCCCTATACTCGATATAAAGTATGCATTACTCAATGTGCGGGAAAACCACAAACGATGCAAACACAGTGGCTTACACCACCTATTCAATATCTGTTGGGAGAGCTCCCCTATGACACTTACATTGACGTCTATCCAAAGGTAGACATTGAATCGAAGCTAACTCTGGACTATTCCGGCTCAAAATCCAATCTAACTGATGAACAAAGATATACGCAATATATAGAGCGTCAAAAAAAGGGGATGCATGATGGCACTCCGATACCCACTCAAGAGATCAAAAAGAAATTTAATCTTTCTGGCACATTGACCGTATCTCAAGGAAGTTCAAAAACCGAGTATTCGGCATCAAAGACAATGACTAAAAGCAATTTGGTTAACGTCAAAAACATACAAGACTCCTTTGAAAATTTCCGAGAACAATGGAGCTTGATTAACGGTATCATTGGCATCGTTGAGCAGTTAAAAAATGGTACTTACCAAAATACTGGAGCGGACAAAGTAAAACTGGTCAGTCTTGACTTTGGGCCACCCAAACTTGTCCTAGAGGGCAAGAGAAGCAGTGAGATTGTCGATTCAAAAGTCGTGACGACCGGTAATGTAACCTTAAAGCTCGATCCTCTGTTGGACTTAAAAATTAGCCTCGACTTAATTTTGGCGGCGGCAGCATACTTTAAAATGGAAAAGGCCGTCGCAGAAATTCGAGAACAAGCCAAAAGCCTAGAAGACAAAGTTAAAGCGGGAGAAATCGGTGCTTACGCAGGTGCAGAGCTTTTCATTTCACTCGCCACAAAGCTTGATGCTTCCGGCACAGTTACTTTCAGTTCTGCTCAACCCGCCAATTACGATCTGTCGCAAGTGGCAACGGTCACGCTCTCTTCTTTAGTCAATTTAAGAGGAGGGGCAAAAGTTTGGGTCGTGGAAGGGGCATTTTTATTAGAAGCCAAGGTGGTTGCAGAAGGAAAAATTGCCTTAAGAAGCAAAATTAAAGACAAAAAACCTCTTGTCGAACTGATTTTTTTCCACGATGGAATTAAAGCAGAAGTAAAAATTGAAGTGGCGGCTCGTAAAAATAGTGAAAATACGAAAAACACAATGGGGAACAGCGGCCCTAATTCTTGGGATTATGTAGAAAGTTCTACTGAGATCAGTGCTAAAAAAACAAATACCAAAGAGTGGATTTGGGCAAAAGCATTAAGTGAAGCCAATTCACTCTGCCGTACAACCTTAATTAGCGGATAAGAAGAGTCTAATGATGAAACCATATTTAACCCTATTAACCCTGCTATTACTGAGTGGCTGTACAGGGAATGACGAGGAACGAATGAATATTAGAGAACAAGTCTCAACGGTTGCGATGAGCATCGATAACGAAGGTGAAAAGCCTCCAGTGCTCTACACGACGAACATCAATTCAAAAAACATCTTTTGTGGTGGACAAATAAACGGCATGGAGCAATTAGATAATCTCGGCTCAGATTCTGGTACGTTTTCATCTGGATTTAATGCGACCGCTTTTTTACAACCAGGTGAGAATGAACTCAATCTTTGGACGGTTCCTGTCGGTGCATACAACGGAGATTTTACTTATAACGAAAACGATCGTTGTGAGCTCACAATCTTTGGCGCTTTTCCTGATGGTAAAAAACAAGAAATTTCTAACCTAACAGCTACTATTATCGATGGCAAACCGAACGTAAAAACCTCAACAATTTACCCAGATAAGCATAAAACTCCGTTAGTAAATGTCGATGGTGTGACTCCCTATCGTCGGACCATTTTTACTCGCCCGATTTACATTAAAACTATCCCGCGTTGGCGCTGGGTGGATGCGACGCCGATTCGTGAAGATAACCCAGAGCAGATGAAACAGCTCTACCGTGCTTATACCAATCTCCTAACATTAATGGAAAAACGCGATTTGGAAGGGCTAAATATGGCTTGGTCTCTTTCAAATAGGGAAAATGCAATGGCCGATGCTTATTATTCTACCCCTGATGAGTTTTTTGATGCTGTTGGTTTTGAATCCACCTTTAAGAGATACAGCGATGGAAAAGTTGAACCTAGACGCGAGTGGCATGAGTACAAGTTAAAAAGCTATATGGGAGGGCGCCTCGTACAATTAGAAGATAAACGAGGGCATTCACCCCTGAGAATTGGTTCCGATGAGCAAAATTTAATTTTCTCTGTCTTACCCTACTTATCCATGATTGATGGACGAGTCGTAGTATCACGCTAGGAGACTTAAGATGCCCGGTGCCGCAAGATTAGGTGATATAGGCTCAGAGCATGATTGCTTCCCGCCAACGCCGATTATTTCTGCCAGTAGTGGCGTGTTTATTAATGGTCAACCCGCGGTGCGTCAAGGCGATGCACTGCAAGATCATGGCTGCCCATGCTCTGAAAAACCCCACGGTAGCCACCCACGCAGTATTTCTGGTGGTTCAAGTGGGGTTCTGATTGATGGCAAACCCGCCGCCCGTTTAGGCGATGCTATTGATTGTGGAGGCACTATTGCCTCTGCATCATCGGATGTGATGATTGGGTAAGGAAATAACGGTCAGCCAAAGCTGACCGTTTTACTAAGTGTTACGTGAATTGATTGACGTTATTGTAGAACGTCGCAACGAAACCAGTTGATCCTTTAGCTCTTGATTAAATCGCTCGAGCTCTTCGGTACGTGATAGCGCTTTTCTCAATAAATCATTAAGGTGGTGATGCTCCGCAGCCATTTGGTGGACTTGCAGCGTGAGTTGTTCCATCGCCGAACGATATTTTTCTTTGATCCGTTTTTCATTTTTTAATGTCTCATGAAGGCGTTGATTATCGCTTTTATTCGTACTTTTCTCTTTGCTGGTTTGCTTACGTTTAATTTGCTTCACTTTTTCAACAAATTCAGGGTAGTAATACCCACTGCCATTGCCTAAATTTGCCTCTTCCTCAATAGCTCGAATACTCAGTTTTCTCGTCACCAGTACCCGTTTCGGTTTGCCTTGAATCAAACGATGAAGAGCGGCATCCAGTGCCAGCAATGTCTGTTCCTTTTTACTCATACAGCGACGACCTCAATGGCATGTTGGTAAGCGGTGTATTCAATACTAAAATCGTTCATCACGAGCTCGGCGGCGCGAATTTGTGTTATGCAGTGTGCATAGACGGATGGGGACACGGCTAAATGATGATGAAGATAGTGTGTTAAATCTAGATGGCGAGATTGCCACCATAGCGCATTGTCTCGATCAATAATGCTACTTCCACTGGAGCAGTCAACGCAAAATGCCGGATTGACAGCCCCATCCATATCGCAATGGTAGCCATTTTTACAATAGCTATGAAACGTACCATGTAGCGTTAGTCTTTTTTCTTTAACCGCCTTGTAAATCACCTCCCAACTGCTGTAAATGTGAGGCAATCCTTCTTTACGCATGGCAACAATCGCTTTGCCATGTGCCCCTGATAAGTCGGTATCTTGTTGGGTCCATTCAAAAAATTTATTCGCACTGGCTTCAATCTGGGTTGAATCAAGTAACTGTTGTAACTCTTCGTCAATCTCGATATTTTGAATGCGGCTGGCCACGCCGCCCGCGCAATACCAATCGGTCATTTGCAGATATAGGTGTTTAAATTGTTGTTTGAGGGCGATGGTATTCCCCAAACGGTGTTTAATTGTGAAAAAGGCGAGGGTTCGCCTAAATTGATGCGTGTTGAGATGCCAAGGTTTACCTTGATGAATGTATTTATGGATACTTTCTGTGCTGTTTGGATTACAGGTCACACATTCTTGGTAGTCTTCTTGGGTTACTGTAATATTGAAATGACGGACAAATCTTTGCAAACGTATGTTCCAATCACTGATAAGAACCGGTTTTTTTGATCGTGCTCCTCGGTTGAACCAAAGAATGTCCAGTGGGCGAGTGCTCAATTGGTTGTACTCCAGCCTCCATGCCTCGGTTAGGACGGTGACCAGTTGAATCGCTTTTTCAACGATGGGAGCGGTGACCCATGTGGCTTTCTTTTGCCCTAATTTGAAGGTGCGAGATTGCAACATGTGGAAAGTGGTGCCATCAAACTCAGTATTGAAATAGCTGTTAGGGGTCAGCTCGGTTAATTCAGAGACTCGCATTCCAGAGAAAGCCCCACAACAAATAAAACAAGCGGTGATCAGTTGACCGTAATATCGTCGCCAATCATTTCCATTGATGTCACGGGGCATATAAGCAGGTAAACCTTGCAGTAATTCCCCAATCTCGTTAGGTGTCGCTTTATGTACCTCTTGTGCGTATTGATGGCGATTCATGATCTCGCCTTGTGTATTGGTTAGAAAGTTCCATCGCCCTGCATTCACGTTATTTTGGACGATGGTTCGACCTGCAATATAGTTGTCATGTAGCCGTTGCTCAATCTGCGCTAATAAGTGACGGCTGTCCCAAGCTTGCTCAACTAACTCAATGGCTTTGCCAAAAATTTCATCCGCGATACGTTGTGGAATGGCTAAAGTTTGAGACTTCTGTAATTTGTTTTTTGCACATAAATCTTGAGCCAATTTGTTTGATGACACTTTATCTAAACCAAAGTGGATCCCTAACCATTTTTCCAGTTTTAAGGCGCTATTGATGCCAGTGAAAATTTGTTCAAGCGTACTTAACGATAAGGCTTGGTTGCTGAGGTGGCTTTCAAATTTCTGCCATATGGTTCGATTGCTCAACGCAGCAAGTGAGTGAAAACCATGCTCCAGCAGGAAATTGTAGACCGCTTTCATTTTGGTGACACGGGTACAGATAGTTGACAGTTTTGCCCCAGTACTTTGCGAGCCACTTTTGTGAAATATCCAACCATAAGTTAGCAATTTCATTTCTAATAAGAGGCTTGGAGAGACGCTAAATTTATCGAAATTTAGGCAGGTGGTTTGGGAACGGCTTTGTGCAAAGTAAGGACTTAGATCCCATTTGTTATCACCAAATATTGTGACCACCAAATTGTTTTTATCTGAGCAGACGACCACCGCGTTTAAGTTATCGAGATCTCCCTGTTTCACTAATTCAATCACGTTAATGCGGCTCATATTTAAAGAGACGGTATCAATAAAATCGACTTGAAACTCAGCGCCTAACGGTTGGTTTGAATGGTTCATGCGGTTTTTCCTTGTAACAAAATGACGGAGGTGATGTCTTTCCATAATGTGTGCCGACCTTCAATCATTAGCTTATCTTGTGCTTGCAATAAAATGGGTCGCTTAATGTTGGGTAAAATACGTTTTTCGATAAAGTGGATGACTTCACCAAAGTTTTTGTGGAAATGATGAGAGTCGAGATGAAAGTAACGTGACTCTTCGAGCGCTTCTTTGAAGGACAGCAGGCACCAAATATCTTCGGTTGATTGCACGATGACTTGATGCTCACAACCAAAACACTTCAGTAGTTCAGCGCAAGCCAAGCGCTCGCCATCTGATAGGTGATGTCGTTGTGCTCTGCGACTAAAGGCTTCAGATTGCACGTGAAAGGGTTGTTTGCAGTGGCTCCCATGAGCCGATACAGAGGTAGGTAAGGTTTGAGTGAGCCATTCCTCGTAAGTGAGAACCTGAATATTAAACGTCTCCATCACCTGAGATTTCGCCACGGAGAGGCTAACCTTATGCTTGGCTTGATGGGCTCGTATGGCAATGGTTTCTTGCATCATGGCATTGTTGTCGTGATGGTTCCCGGTGGAATAATGCCTACGTATGGTTGAGGGGGTGTTATCGAGTAATTCAGAGGCCGCAATATCGCCTAGCCGCAGTTGGGTCATTAAGCTGCCCGTTTCTCTAAAGCGGGAAATGACTGGGCGTAGCTCTCGCCCTTGATTGTCGACTAATGCAAACCACTTTCGAAGGATGGACACATTAAAATCTCTGAAATGATAATGAGTGATCGTCTTATGGTGTCCGTTAATCACCGTCTGAAGTAACAAGGCTTCGGGTTGACGATCGACAGCTTGGGAGACTTTCAATAACGTATCAAAGAAATCAAGGCAGTATTTGGGTATGTTCAGTTTATGCTCCCCGATCTCGACGGTGAGCGTTTTAAAAGCCCGTCGTTTAAAGGCTGGCATGCTATACCAAACGTCACCTAAAGGTTGACTGGCGATAGAGGGGCGCTTTAGTTGTAGGAGTGTTGAGGTATTACAGAAAGTGTAATATGCCAATAAGTAAGTCGCCGCGACCATGAGCCGAGTTAGCCCCGTGCGTATTGGAAACGATTGGCCTTTCCATTGAAAGTTCATCGTCGGTGAGTGTTTCTTGGCCTTCAGATGAAGCTCCGGATTGTCAAGAAACTGGACTGATAATTGCTTGAAAATCGCTCGCAGTAGTGGAAGCAATTGTTTCAAATCTGATTGGCTATAAGCTTCAAAGGATTCGGTATCATCACAATTGACCACTGGCAGTTCATCAAACCAAGTCATTGGATGATCGAGGAACCGGCATAACGTGGTGACTTGTGTCCGTATTTGCTTATAAGTGCTCTTTTTTATCTGCCCTTTTAAAAGCTGCATGTAAATACTCATGCAGTAGTTTTGTACCGATTCGCCATTGAAGGTTGAGCAATAATGCTTGTCACACCATTGAATGTATTCTTTTAATTGATAAAAAAGCCCGTCGCGAGTTGAGACCGCTCGATGGTCTATTTTCATGCTATTCATGATGGCAAAAGCGAGGGCGTTTCGATCCGCAAGTATTTCAGTGCCTTGCTTTATCTTCTTAGTGACGGGGAAATGGCGGTAACGGACGCGATTGAAATCCCACCGATAAAGACGGCCATGCTGATCTGGCACCTCTATCATCAGCTCTGGCTGCCAATCGTGAAGTTGTATGAGATTATTATTCATTATGAGCCTCACTATCCGCCGTTAAAGCGTCATGCATAAGAGTATCTAGCATCGAAAACTTATCTCGCAGGGCTTCTTTCCGTTTTAGATAACGGATGTATTTCCAAGTAGTTGATTCATGGTTATGCCCCATCCAGCCCATAAGACAATCGAGGGCTTCACTGCTATTCAGTCCCGAGGTCAGTAGGTCCCCCAATCGGTATGTCCCATAAGTACTGCGTAAATCATGGAATTTATGATTGAACCCCGGCTCTGACTTTTGCAGCACTTTTCTAAACTCACACCACCTAACTCCAAGGACTTTGGCTGTGAGGGGATTACCTTGCTCGCTGATAAAGAGAGGCGGATGTTGAGCGGTGTGTGTTAGGGGGATGGTCAGACGATCCGTGACCGATAACTTGTTGTCCATTTTTATCTGCCGCTTTAAGCGCCTTTCACTGATGCTGTAATCTTGTAGCATCTTAAGTAGTGAGGATGAGATCTCGATTTTGCGTTCTTTATCAAATTTGGTTTTTACACCATTTGATGGGCCAATCGGTAAATAATAGCGTTGGCGAGAGTCTGTGATCGGAAAGGCTTGATCTATAGCGGTGAGTGTTAATGAACACACTTCATTGACGCGTAGCCCAGTTTGAATGGCAAGTCTGCATTGCAGTTGAAACTCTACCGACTGATATCGGAGGTGATTTGAGACCAACTGAAGTGATTCTCGGCTTAATGGCATGAGAGTTCGTACTTGTGAGGAGTGAGCGTGTTTGGGTACTCGTATCCGTAAATCGCTGGTTTGCACAATCAGCTTTGGCTTAAGGTGAGCCAATTTATCCTGTCGATTGATCGTGGTGTATTCGATTCGAAAAGGGGCTTTTTTTTCTTCTTGCACAGCGAGATAGGTTTCATAGATGGCCCAGAGATAAAATTGAACCACATGATTCATGTAACAGTTTGCCGTTGAATAGGCCATGTTGCCATCTTGAACTTTAAGCAGTAAATAATGACGAAATTGGTAGGTGGGTTTTAGCCTATCGATAGGTGGGATATTGTCCCAAGTTAGTTGAAACTCTTCTAAGAATGACCAATAGCATAAGATCGCCCTTGCTGAAGAGTTCAAACACTTGAGTCTTTTTACGGTTTTTAGATCAAAAAACCATGAGTTGGCAACAGCAATGAATTTGCCGTGGTGATCGTACAATGTGGGTAATGGTCCAATGTTATATCCGTGTGGATGTAAAGTGATTGGGCCATTTCTAGTATGAGAAATTTGTGTATCAGTAAATACGTTTGAAGATTGGATGATTGTTGCCATTTGTACTCCATAGCGATAATTAATAAAAACAGGCTGCATTGAGAGCGAATCGTCAAATGTGCAGCCTGAAGTAGATTAATTTCCAGAGTTACAAATGTGTAGCAGTAGAGTTTCTACACTAACGTGTAAGAGTAACAAACTCTTCACTACCCGTTGGGTGTATTGCCACAACTGAATCAAAATCGGCCTTGGTTGCGCCCATTTTCATGGCTACGCCAAAGCCTTGAATCATTTCATCAACCGCAAAACCGATGCCGTGTAGGCCAACAACGGTTTCTTCAGGGCCAGCGCATACTAGTTTCATTTTGCATGGTTGACGGTGAGAGGTGACGGCGGTGTACATGGCCGTGAAGCTAGATGTATACACTTTGACATTCTCTTCGCCATATTGCGCTTGGGCTTCTTGCGTGGTGAGGCCAATTGTGCCGATTGGCGGATGGCTAAAGACCACGGTCGGGACTAGTTTGTAATCCATCTTCGCATCGGTTTTGCCATTAAACAGGCGCTCTGAAAGTTGACGGCCTGCTTTGACGGCTACTGGTGTGAGCTCGATACCGCCTTCCATGATATCGCCGACACAGTAGATACCCGCGACGTTGGTTTGCTGGTACTCATCAACCTTAATATAGCCTTGTGCATTAGTTGCCACACCCGTTGCTGCTAGGTTTATCGCATCGGTTGCTGGGTGGCGGCCGATTGCCCAAATGAGCGTATCAACGTTTTGGCTTTGGCCATTTTCAAGGTGTAGAGTCAGGCTGCCATCGGCTTCTTTGATCACTTCTTTTGGCACTGAATGAGTATGTAATGTTGGGCCTTCCGCCGCCATGACTTCAGTGAGTGTTTCGATGATCATGGGATCAAAGCTGCGCAGGGGTGATTCTTTGCGCACGTAAAGGTGCGTTTCAGTGCCGAGTGCGTTGAGTACGCCCGCGATTTCAACCGCAATATAACCTGCGCCCACAACCGCGACGCGTTTAGGCTGTTCGGTCAAGTCAAAGAAACCATTGGAATCAATGCCGTATTGCGCCCCTGGGATCGCCGGAATCGTTGGGCGTCCGCCAACGGCAATCAGGATATGATCTGCTGTGTAGTGTTCACCGTTTACTTCTACGGTTTTTGCATCAACAAAGCGTGCAAAACCGCGGATCACTTCCACTTTATTATTGCCCAATACGCGGTCGTATGATTGATGAATACGGCCAATATACGCTTGGCGGCTCTCAATCAGTTTTGACCAATCTAATCCTTTGACATCGACATCGAAGCCGTAATCTTTGGCATAAAGGTGCATTGCTTCAGCAATTTGCGCGCCATGCCACATCACTTTTTTCGGAACACAACCGACGTTGACACAAGTGCCGCCAAGGTCTTTGGCTTCAATCAGTGCGACTTTCGCACCATACATTGCCGCGCGGTTCGCTGAAGCGATACCACCAGAGCCACCACCGATACAGATATAATCAAAATGCGTTGTCATTACTTTCTCCATTATTCTTTTTTCATCCTATTTGACCTTGGTTTTGTACGATGTTGGCAACCATAGCAAGGCGAAAAAGGTTCTCTACTTCTTTGATAGATTGGGTCAGTTTATTCTGGTACAACCCATTCGACTTTAAAATGACCGGTTACCGGGGCAATCGCTTGCTGAAGAAACGGTAAAATTTCCTGCATTTGCCCTTCCAGTGTCCATGGTGGGTTAATCACTATCATGCCTGAAGCGGTCATGCCACGTTCATGGGTGTCTGGCGACACGCCCAATTCAATTTGTAAGATTTTGCGAATGCCAAGGCTTGCCAGCCCTTCAAGCAAGTCCTCAATGGTGTCGCGATTCACTACGGGATACCAAATGGCGTAGATACCCGTCGCCCAGCGCTTATAACTTTGGGCAATGGCTCTTACGACATCGCTGTACTCTTTGGCCAATTCGTAAGGGGGATCGATCAACACTAAGCCGCGACGCTCTTTCGGTGGCAGGCTACCGATTAAGCGTTGGAAACCATCTTCTTTGTAAATCGATACCTGACGATCTCGGTGGAACTCTTGCTCGAGCAAAGGGTAATCGCTCGGATGCAATTCAGTGAGCACCATACGATCCTGCGCGCGTAGATGAGCACGCGCCACACGTGGTGAGCCGGGGTAGTAGCGTAACTCTTCGCTTTCATTGAGTGCTTTTACTGCCTCAAGGTAGCTTTGAATGGCGGGTGGCGTTACATTTTGTTGCCAAATACGAGCAATCCCTTGTTTATATTCACCGGTTTTTTCTGACCATTCATGGGTCAAGTCATAACGGCCCACGCCAGAGTGGGTGTCATGATAAACAAAAGGCTTCTCTTTTTGCTGTAATGCATTGAGGATAAGGCTTTGTACGATATGCTTTAATACATCCGCGTGGTTGCCCGCGTGAAAACTGTGGCGATAACTTAGCAAAATAGGCTCTCAAAACACCCCAAATGGAGTGTGTTTCATCAATCAAACGTATTGGCTGATTATACGCCACTATTGAAAATTGCTGAACCTACCTATATTTACTATTTCAGATAAACAAAATCGACGGTTGCCGTGAAACAATCAGTGACTGTTGCAGAGAAATGCATCAACGTGCAGGCGCGTCTTAACTTAAAAGGAATGTTTTATGTCTAATCCACTTCTCACTTTCACGGATTTACCGCCGTTTTCCGCCATTAAGCCAGAGCATGTGAAGCCTGCGGTTGAGAAAGCGATAGAAGATTGCCGCACCGAAATTGAAAAACGCCTTGCTGGCAATAGCACCCCAACGTGGGAAAACTTGATTGCACCCATTGAAGAGGTGGATGATCGCTTAAGCCGCATTTGGTCGCCAGTGAGCCACCTTAATTCCGTGCTCAATAGCGATGAACTGCGTGATGCGTACGAAAGCTGTTTGCCGCTGCTGTCTGAATATGGCACTTGGGTTGGGCAACATAAAGGCCTGTTTGAAGCCTATAAGAGTATGAAAGCCAGCGACACTTTTTCCTCGCTCTCTCAAGCGCAGCAAAAAACCATCAATGATGCACTGCGTGATTTTGAGCTATCGGGTATCGGCTTGCCATTGGCAGAGCAAAAACGGTACGGCGAGATCAGTAAACGTCAATCTGAGTTGGGTTCTAAGTTCTCTAACAATGTACTGGATGCCACGATGGGCTGGACCAAGCACATTACCGACGCCAATCAATTAGCGGGCATGCCAGAATCGGCATTAGCAGCTGCACAAGCGGCGGCGCAAGCCAAAGAGCTCGATGGTTATTTATTAACGCTCGACATTCCTTCTTATCTGCCAGTGATGACTTATTGTGATAACCAAGCTCTGCGCAAAGAGCTTTATGAAGCGTATGTCACGCGTGCCTCGGATCGCGGGCCAAATGCGGGCAAGTGGGATAACAGCGAAATCATCGCTGAGAAGCTCAAACTGCGTCATGAAATAGCCCGTATGCTCGGCTTTAATACCTACAGTGAAAAATCACTGGCGACTAAAATGGCGCAAACGCCCGATCAAGTGTTAGGGTTTTTAAATGATTTAGCCACTAAAGTGAAACCGCAAGGTGAGCGTGAAGTAGAAGAGTTGCGTCAATTTGCGCAGCAAGAGTTTGGCGTGACCACGCTAGAGTTGTGGGATATCGCTTACTACAGCGAAAAACAGAAACAGCACTTGTTTGATATTTCAGATGAAGAGCTGCGCCCTTATTTCCCAGAGTCGAAAGTGGTGAGCGGCCTATTTGAAGTGCTCAACCGCGTATTTGGCATGAGCGTCAAAGAGCGCTCTGGGGTTGATACTTGGCATCCATCGGTGCGTTTTTTCGATATTTTTGATGCGAAAGGATCACTGCGTGGCAGCTTCTATCTCGACCTGTATGCACGCGAACATAAGCGTGGCGGCGCGTGGATGGATGATTGCCGTGGCCGCCGTATCACTCAAAATGGCGAGCTACAAACCCCAGTGGCTTATTTGACCTGTAACTTTAATCGCCCAATCGGTGATAAACCTGCGTTATTTACTCATGATGAAGTGGTCACTTTGTTCCATGAGTTTGGACACGGGATCCACCACATGTTGACTCAAGTTGAAGTGGGTGCGGTATCTGGCATCAATGGTGTACCGTGGGATGCGGTTGAACTGCCAAGTCAGTTCCTTGAAAATTGGTGCTGGGAAGAAGAGGCGTTAGCGTTTATTTCAGGTCATTACGAAACGGGTGAACCGCTACCGAAAGAAATGCTCGATAAAATGCTCGCGGCGAAAAACTTCCAGTCAGCGATGTTTATTTTGCGCCAACTTGAATTTGGTTTGTTCGATTTCACCTTGCACACCACTTACGATCCCGAAGTAGGCCCGCAAGTGTTGGAAACTCTCGCCCAAGTGAAAAAGAAAGTGGCCGTGTTACCAAGCCTTGAATGGAACCGTTTCTCACACAGCTTTAGCCACATCTTTGCTGGCGGTTACAGCGCAGGTTACTACAGCTACTTATGGGCAGAAGTGCTTTCGGCGGATGCGTTTTCTCGCTTTGAGGAAGAGGGAATTTTTAACCCACAGACTGGGCAAAGTTTCTTGAATAACATCCTTGAAATGGGTGGTAGTGAAGAGCCGATGGAGCTATTTAAACGCTTTAGAGGCCGCGAGCCGCAAATTGATGCGTTGCTGCGTCATGCGGGGATCGCCGCGTAGTCACGCGCTTAAAATGCGATGAAGCTCGAATTAGCCCACCTTTGCGGTGGGCTTTTCATTTTTGAATGCCCAGAAAAATGTGATAGAGACGAGCATCTTGCCGCGATTTGAGGTTATAATCTGGGCAATTATGTATAAATAACCAGTAGCTTAGCCATGATGGATCCTTCTCTCTTACTCGACGGTCTCAACGATAAACAGCGCGAAGCGGTTGCCGCGCCTTTAGAAAACTTGCTGGTGCTTGCCGGAGCGGGGAGTGGTAAAACCCGAGTATTGGTGCATCGCATTGCTTGGCTTATCTCGGTTGAAAACGCCTCGCCTTTTTCAGTCATGTCGGTGACTTTTACCAACAAAGCGGCGGCGGAAATGCGTGGCCGAATTGAAGAGTTGATGATGGGCAGTGCATCGGGCATGTGGAATGGTACCTTCCACGGTATTTGCCACCGTATTTTACGCGCTCACTATCTTGACGCTCGCCTGCCTGAGGATTTTCAGATCCTCGATTCTGAAGATCAACTGCGTTTGCTGCGTCGCTTAATCAAAGCACAAAACCTAGATGAGAAGCAGTGGCCTACGCGCCAGGTGTGCTGGTGGATTAACGGTAAAAAAGATGAAGGTCTTCGTCCGAAGCACATCGATGCGTACCGCGATCCCGTGACTCAAACCTATTTGCAGCTTTATTCCGCGTACCAAGAGGCGTGCGATCGCGCAGGTTTGGTTGATTTTGCCGAAATTTTGCTGCGTTGCCACGAGATGTTGCGTGATAAGCAGCACATTCGTGAACATTATCAAGCGCGCTTTAAACACATCTTGGTCGACGAATTTCAAGACACCAATAACATCCAATACGCGTGGCTGCGCATGATGGCTGGGCGCGATTGCCACGTGATGATCGTCGGTGATGATGATCAGTCCATTTATGGCTGGCGTGGTGCCAAAATTGAAAATCTCGAAAAATTCACGCAGGAATTTCCGAGCGTTAATACCATTCGTTTAGAGCAAAACTACCGTTCAACCAAAACCATTTTGCAAGCCTCGAACGCACTGATCGCGAACAACACCGAGCGAATGGGTAAAGAGCTCTGGACCGATGGCAGCGAAGGCGAGCCAATTTCTATCTATTCGGCCTACAACGATCTTGATGAGGCGCGTTTTACCGTCAATAAAATCAAAGAGTGGCGAGATAAAGGTGGCGCATTAGAGGATTGTGCGATGCTTTATCGCAACAACGCCCAATCTCGTGTTTTGGAAGAAGCCTTGATTCAAGCAGGCTTGCCCTATCGCATCTACGGCGGCATGCGCTTCTTCGAGCGCCAAGAGATCAAAGATGCGTTAAGTTACTTGCGTTTGATGTCTAACCGCAATGATGATTCGGCCTTTGAGCGAGTCGTAAATACGCCACCGCGTGGCTTAGGTGATAAAACGCTGGAAACCATTCGTTTTGCGGCGCGAGATCGCGGTTGTACCTTGTGGCAAGCGAGCCTTGTGCTGTTGGAAGAAAAAGTGCTCACAGGACGTGCGGCAAGCGCATTAAGCCGGTTTATTGAGCTGGTCAATGCCCTTGAAGATGATAGCGCTGAGATGCCGTTACACAGTCAAACCGACCATGTAATCAAAACATCAGGTTTGTTTGAGATGTATCAGCTTGAAAAGGGTGAAAAGTCTAAAGCCAGAATTGAAAACTTGGAAGAGCTAGTCACCGCAACACGCCAATTTGAAAAGCCAGAAGAAGCGGATGAGATGAGCATGTTGACGGCCTTTTTAACCCACGCCGCGCTGGAAGCGGGCGAAGGGCAGGCTGACGAGTTTGATGATGCCGTACAGTTAATGACACTGCACAGCGCGAAAGGGTTAGAGTTCCCGTTGGTGTTTATGGTTGGCGTTGAAGAGGGCATGTTCCCCAGCCAAATGTCGGCCGAAGAAGCGGGGCGATTGGAAGAGGAGCGCCGTTTGTGTTACGTCGGAATGACGCGCGCCATGCAAAAGCTCTACATTACTTACGCTGAAATTCGCCGTTTATACGGTCAGGATAAATACCATAAGCCGTCACGCTTTATCCGTGAGCTGCCAGAAAACTGCCTTGATGAAGTGCGCATGAAAGCGCAAGTGAGCCGACCAAGCAGTGCCGGGCGTTTTAGTCAAACAGCGGTCAAAGAGAACTTTAACGAGACGGGCTTTAGCTTGGGCGCACGCGTGAAACACCCTATTTTTGGTGAAGGCACCATCATTAATTTCGAAGGTAGTGGTCCGCAAAGTCGAGTGCAAGTCGCTTTTAACGGTGAAGGCATTAAATGGCTAGTGACTGCTTATGCCAAGCTAGAGAAACTATGATCTTCCTTGTACAAAGAAAAGGTACTTTTCTTTGCTGAGATGGTTGGATTGTTCTCCTCCCTCTTTGAGGGGAAGGCAGGAGGGAGTGTTTATGGCGTTGTTTAAGCCAAATACCTAACCTAGCCGTTCAAGATATGAAAGCTGGATAACTCATCTACTTATCCGATCCAAAAGAAAAACCCCGAGGGCTTGCGCCCTGCGGGGTTATAGTCTTACTTGCAGCAATCCAGCTACGAAAGTGCTCCATGCATCAAATCCATGATAGTGGCTGAATTCCGTCAGCTTAATCCGTTCTTCGCCTTCCTAGCGGTGTCCTTGGTGACTTCCTAGTCTGCTAACCATCCACGTTAGCGCGCTTCACTTGTTCCTTGAGCGGTGTCCTTTACATCATCCTGATGTTCAGTCCTTGCCTCGTCCAGAGGTGTCCATTGTCTTTCCTTAGTAGTAACCATCCTAGCTACTATTGCGTCCATTCAATGTCCAATTTGCTTTCCGTGCCGACCATTCATCCTGAGCAGTCGTCTCTTCATCCTGAAGATGACCAATCCGTGGTGCTTTCCTGTTCCGTGTCAGAATCCTTCCGACAAGGTTCATATTACCCATCTCTAATTTATCGGCAATGCTAGAGAAACGCTTTTTTCGCAAAGGGTTTCTCTAGCTGGTTGTTATTTTATTTAAAATCAATTAGTTAAGTTTTTTAGTATTGATTTTCCTACTCAAAAAGCGATATTTGCTCACTCGTTTGTAAGAGATCTCGCACAAAAATGGGCGCGAATCGCTGCATCAATGGCTAAGGCTAAGCAGCGCTTGCAATAAAATAAGTCCACCGATGAGCGTAAAAATGATGCCACATACCGCATCAATATACACAGTGAGTGATTGCAAACGTTTTTGTAGGCGGGCGGTGGAGAGCATCCACGCCAAGCTTGAGAACCACATAAAAGAGAGCCCCCAAAGAATCAGCAAGGCGATACCTTTACCTGAAAAGGACATCCCCACAGGCACTAAACTCGACATTAAGCTGATAAAAAAGACCAAAGCTTTTGGATTAAAAATATTGGTGATAAAACCGCGGGAAAAGGCTTGGCGTTGATTTTCGATCAGCTTGTAGCGCTCATTGTTGACTCCGACAGCTTGTGGCGATCGCCAGGTGGTGTAGATGGATTTGAGTGCGCCCAAGCCTAAATAGAATAAATACCCCCCGCCGGCCAGTTGCACCATCGCAAACAGTGCGGGTTGTTGATGCACCAAATAGCTTATCCCTGTGAGGCTAAGCAATGAGTGAATGACAATGCCACATGATAACCCTAGCGCAATAAAAACTCCGGTTCTGCGACCGTAACGGGTGGAATTTTGTACCACCAGTGCCACATCTGGGCCGGGGCTTAATAATGCCATAAAATGTACGCCAGCCAATGTGGCCAATATGGAAAGTTCGTTCATGTATTCTCCTCATGTTTTACGGTGAGTATGCGTGGAGAAAACGTGCTTGCCTTGTAAATTTCTGACAGTTTGGTTAGTAAAGTGTGCGATTGATGGCGGAGGGTGGCAGGCCAAAGGTTGCTTTGAACGCCTTACTGAAATGGGCTTGATCATAAAAACCGACTTGATAGGCGACTTCAGTGCTAGAGGTGCCGGTTTTCAACAATTTCATCGCTTGCTCTAAACGTAAACGCAATAACCACGCATAAGGTGTGATGCCCGTTTGCGCCTTGAAATGGCGCTGAAACTGAGTGGGTGAAAGCTGGCAAAGCTGAGCGAGTTGTTCAAGGCGGATTGGTTGGTCGAGTTGACTGAGTACCCACTCTTTCAGCGTGGCGAGGTTGCGCTGGCCGAGCGGTTTAACCTCCGGCAGTTTCAAGTGGCTATAGCGTTCAAGCAAAGGTGTGAACCCTTGGTAGGGTAAGCAATCTTTAGCGAGTTGACTGAGCTTATCCTGCTTCATGGTGTGATGAAGTTGCAGCAGTGAGCAAAAAAGTGGCGCGTCATCGACTATTAACTGCTCAAAACCCAGCACTTGTTCAATCTGCTTGGCTTCTAAGGTTTGCTGTAGCCAAGTGGGCTCAATAGCAAACACTTGCACTTGGTAGCCAGAGCCATTGTGCGCTTGCCCATCGTGCAGTTCATCTGGCGACATCAGAACTACGCCGCCCCGTTGTACCTGATGCCAAGCGCCTTGGTGGTAGAAGCGCTGTGTTCCTTGAGTGATAAGGCCAATATGAATATCAAGATGGTAGTGGCGATCAAACGCAAACTGACGATAGTCTGCATCAATCAGACCGATCGCAGGATAGGCCGTTTGGCTGTAGCTCACTTTATCCATAGAGACCAAAATTTAGGGTTGAATAATGCAAGCTTAGCCAGCCATGTCGCCACTGTCTTGTAAAAAATGATCACAGAGCCCTCGATCGCTTTGACGAACGAGGGGAATAAACAATCCTAATTAAACGGATGCTCGTTGAGCGCGTCGCGCGGTTCGGCCTGTTTTTAAACCATCAAAACTGAACAGCAACAATGCAGCCCAAATAAAGGCAAAAGTAATGGCTTTATCACTAGAGAAGGCTTCACCGTAAACCAAGACAGCGAGCAAAAACATCAAGCTTGGGCCGATGTATTGGAAGAAACCCAGCGTTGAAAGTTTTAAACGCGTTGCTGCTCCTGTGAAACAAAGCAAAGGCAAGGTCGTAATGACGCCAGCTGCGATCAGCAGTAGGTTGAGGTTAAGCGGATTGAGCGCCATATCTGAAGTTGGCGAGCTGGCGATAAACAACAGATAAATCAACGCCGCGGGCAACATCACCAAGGTTTCGATAAACAAACCTGTTTGTGCATCAACCGCCACTTTTTTACGCAGTAAGCCATACAAGCCAAAAGTGGTAGCCAAAGCGATGGCGACCACAGGAATCGAACCAAACACAATTAACTGAATGGCCACACCAATGGTGGCTAGCGCTACCGCGACCCACTGCAGTTTGCGTAATCGCTCACCAAGAAAAAGCATGCCGAGCACCACATTGAGCAGTGGGTTAATGTAATAACCTAAACTGGCATCTAACATATGATTAGCATTGATTGCCCAGATGAAAATTAACCAGTTCACCGCAACCAGACAAGCGGTGGTCATTAGATAGATCATCTTTGATTTATGAGTAATCACACTGCGTACACTACGCCAGTTGCGGCCAAAATGAAGTAGTGCTGCTAACAAGAAAAACGACCACACTACGCGGTGAGTGAGGATCTCAAGTGCAGGAACATTGTTGATTGCTTTAAAATAGATCGGTGCGATGCCCCACATAGTGTAAGCACCAATAGCGAGTAAAACGCCTTGTCTGGAGCGTTGTTGTTCTTCTGCGGTCATGATGAATTCTCAAAGGAGTGAAGTGCTGAGCCAGCGAAACGATTCGACAGTATATACTGTTCCTCAAGTAAGTTGCAGCTTTGTTAATCGACCGCCTACTCGGGAGTTTGAGTGGCGAATAATGGCCTAGAATCAGGTGATTCGCTTTACCGCTACATTTTGCGGTTTTATTCACCATCGAACCCCACTACAATAAGACGCTTTGCGGTATAGCGGTTGCTCTACCCCTTTTGTTCACCCTTGGAAATTTCATGACCGCAACGTTAATGGCTCAACAAACCGATCCTCAACCTGAGACACCGCACAGTATTTTACAGACTGTGTTCGGTTATCAGTCGTTTCGTGTCGGCCAGCAAGAGGTGATTGACGCTTCGTTAGCGGGGCAAGATAGCTTAGTTATCATGCCAACGGGTGGGGGGAAATCGCTCTGTTATCAGATCCCTGCGTTAGTCAAAGAGGGCATCACTTTAGTCATCTCGCCGCTCATTTCGTTGATGAAAGACCAAGTGGATCAGCTCAAAGCCAACGGTGTCGCGGCTGAGTGTATTAATTCAAGTATGTCACGTGAGATGCTGATGTCGGTGTATAACTGGATGAATGCGGGGCAACTGAAGTTGATTTACGCGTCGCCTGAGCGCGTTTTGATGCCCGATTTCATCGAACGCTTGCAGCAGTTGCCATTGGCGATGATTGCCGTGGATGAAGCACACTGTATTTCTCAATGGGGGCACGATTTTCGCCCTGAGTATGCGGCGTTAGGCCAACTTAAACAGCATTTTTCACACGTGCCTTTTATGGCACTGACGGCAACGGCCGATGACGCCACGCGCGTGGATATTTTGCACCGTTTGCAGTTGCAAGAACCGCATGTCTATCTGGGCAGCTTTGATCGCCCTAATATCCGCTATACCTTGGTCGAAAAGCACAAACCGGTTTCACAGGTGATCCGCTATCTTGATACGCAAAGAGGACATTGCGGTATCATTTACTGTGGCAGTCGCAAAAAAGTAGAAATGCTGACAGAAAAACTGTGCAACAACCATTTACGAGCAGCCAGTTACCATGCGGGTATGGACGCCGATGAGCGCGCTTATGTGCAAGAAGCATTTCAGCGTGATGACATTCAGATAGTGGTTGCTACCGTCGCATTTGGAATGGGGATTAATAAACCCAACGTGCGTTTTGTGGTGCATTTTGATATTCCGCGCAACATCGAATCTTACTATCAAGAGACCGGGCGCGCAGGGCGAGACGGTTTGCCAGCCGAAGCGATGATGCTCTATGATCCGGCCGACATCAGTTGGCTGCGTCGAATGTTAGATGAGAAGCCGGAAGGGCCACAAAAACAGGTGGAAAGCCATAAGTTGGGCGCGATGAGTGCTTTTGCTGAAGCACAAACTTGTCGCCGCCAAGTGTTGCTCAATTATTTTGGTGAATATCGAGACAAACCTTGCGGCAACTGCGATATCTGCCTTGATCCCCCCAAGCATTTCGATGCCACGCAAGAGGCGCAAAAAGCGTTATCGTGCGTTTATCGCGTCAACCAAAGTTTCGGTATTGGTTATGTGGTGGAAGTGATGCGCGGTATGCAAAATATCCGTATTCGTGAAAATGGCCACGACAAGCTCACTACTTACGGCATTGGTCGCGATCATAGCCATGATTATTGGGTGAGTATTTTCCGTCAGTTGATCCATAAAGGGTTGTTGCAGCAAAACATTACTCGCAATTCGACCTTGCAGTTGACGGAAGAGGCGCGACCGCTGTTGCGTGGAGAAATGCCATTAGAGTTAGCTATTCCACGCTTAGATACTGCTGCTCGTGCGGCGAAATCAGATAAGTTATCCAACAAAAACTACGACAAACCACTGTTTGCCAAATTGCGTAAATTGCGTAAATCGATTGCTGATGAAGATGGCCTGCCGCCTTACGTGGTCTTTAGTGATGCGACCTTAATTGATATGGCGGAAATATTGCCCACTTCGTACGGAGAAATGTTGGCCGTTAACGGCGTTGGGCAGCGCAAGCTTGAAAAATACGCCGACCCATTTTTAGACCTGATTCAGGAGCACTTAACCCACCATGGCTGAGTTCGGTTTAGCACACAATTTACAAGATGAAGGGCGACTCGTCCTGAGTACGCCGCGTTTTGATGTCGATACTTTTCCTGCACTAGGCGAGCGTTTGGTCAAGCAGCTTTCGGCTACAGTGATAGAAAAACAGTGGGATGCGGACATTCACTCATGGTTGATTGATTTTGAAGGTTGCTCACTTTTTCTCAAAGCCGAGCATTACAGCGAGTCGCTTTGGCTTGAAGCACTTGCCATCAAAGAGAGCCAAGAAGAGTTGGCGTTTCTCGCGCAATTATTAGCGCGAGGTTTCTAAGCGTGTAGATCAACTCTGCATATCCGCCTTTTGGTCCTTCATTATTAAGCTGCCATTGCTTATGATGAGGCAAACATCAAGGAGGCTGGCGTGAAATTTGAATCGATTCATCAAGAAGTTATCTCCGTTGAGCGTTTTACATGGCGCTGCTTACGCTATGCGGCGATCGCTGCGTTACTGCTGTTGGCTGGCCTCATTCCCGGAGTGGTGGGTTTTGTCTACCTAGCTGATCTCCCGGCGGCGCAAGCGTGGTTGAATGCGCTTTCGATGGTCAGTGGTCTCGAACTTCCCTACCCGATAATCAATCTGCATCTTGCGCCGAGCTTGCATCTCTTTTTAGCCTTTTACAGCTTATTTATTGAAACTGTCTTTTTCGTTTCATTGGCCACCCTATTTGCGCCGATCATTCATCGCGTTTTTCATCGCATGCACTGCATTGAAGAGAGCGATTAGTTCCGTTAAAAGATTTGACGAATATCAGATGAAATGTCTTGGATCAATTGACGCGCCGACTCGTCTCTTTGCTGTACAAGAGTAATAAACAACAGGTCGGTTAGAACGTTCTGCGCGGTGCGAGAGGCGATGGATGAGCTGCGATGTTCATTTTCATCGGCAATCGTATCAAAAGAGAGATCGGCTAATTCACGTAGTCGATTTTTCTTCGGAGAGGTGAGCGCGATAACGCTTGCTCCTTGCTGCTTGGCCGCTTCGGCGGCAATCAAAATCTCTTTTCTCTCTCCTGAAAATGAAATCACAATTTGAACATCTTGCGAACCCAGCGTGCGTGCGGTGGCGATTTGTACGTGGCTATCTTGTTCTGTGAGCGCTGTGATGCCTAATTTCAGGAGCTTAAAAGCCAAATCTTTTGCGGTGAGCGCAGAGCCGCCGATACCGATAATTTGCACGCGGTTGGCGAGGTTTATCCACTGTACCGCTTGGTTGAAGTGGGGAAATGAAAGCGCGTTGGTGGTGTGAAACATCGCTTCTGTTTTCGCTTGCACCAATTTTTGCGCGATCACCGCCAGTGGGTCGTCAGCCAGAATATTGCTGTGCAATGGCGTGGTCTGAAACGCCAATTTACGGCCAAGCTCTTCGGCCAGCGCTAACTTAAACTCACTGTAGCCCCTAAAGCCAATTTTCTGGGTAAATTTGACAATGCTCGATTGGCTGACTTTTGCGTGTTCGGCCAATGCTTGGCTGGTGGCGAGCGCGGCTTTTTCTGGATGAGCGATGATCCAATCGGCGATTTGTAATTCATTGCGAGAGAGTTGAGTGCGGCGGCTGACGATTTTATGCATCACAGACATGCGCGATCCTTGTATTTTTTAGAATAAATTATTCCAAATTTAAAATAACGAACATTAGTGTAGTGGCTTGTATTAACTGGCCTTTTGTTCGGAGGCTTAAAAGATATCGGTGCATTGTAGGCCATTATTCCATGTAATGACTGGTCAAAGAATAACCTTTGTTGTGATTTTTGTCACTAAAGTGGAATATTTTATTCCATAGAATCGCCCTCAGTTCCGAATTAAAACCGAGAAATAGACGATGAACCTAGACCTAACCCTGTTGGTTACCGAAAGCCGCAACCCTGCCAGTGCTGACATTGACACCCTTTCCACCTTAGAGATGCTGCAAGTCATTAACCATGAAGATCAACTGGTCGCGTTAGCGGTTGAAAAAACCTTACCGCAGATAGCGCAAGCGGTGGATGCCATTACCTTGGCATTTCAAGCGGGTGGACGTTTGATCTACATGGGAGCGGGAACCTCCGGTCGCTTGGGGATTTTAGATGCTAGCGAGTGCCCACCCACCTACGGCTCTGATCCTAAACAAGTGGTTGGGCTTATTGCGGGCGGACACCCAGCAATTCTTAAAGCGGTTGAAAATGCCGAAGACAATGTTGAGCTTGGGCAAAGCGATCTGAAAAATATTAATTTGACCCGCAACGATGTGGTGGTGGGTATCGCCGCCAGTGGTCGCACACCCTATGCGCTAGGCGGCATGGCTTACGCTAAATCACTGGGTGCAACGGTTGTGGCAGTAGTGTGCAACCCAGATTGCGCGATGCAGCACGCGGCTGACATTGCCATTGTGCCTGTGGTGGGCGCGGAAGTGGTCACGGGATCTTCACGTATGAAAGCGGGCACGGCGCAAAAACTGGTGCTTAACATGTTAACCAGCGGCGCGATGATTCGTTGCGGTAAAGTGTTTGGCAACCTTATGGTCGATGTCGAGGCAACCAATGCTAAGTTGATTCAGCGCCAAAATAACATTGTGGTCGAAGCGACAGGTTGCAGTAAAGAGGAAGCAGAACAAGCACTGAGCGCCTGCCATCGTCACTGTAAAACCGCCATTGTAATGATTCTTGCGGGGCTAAGCGCCGAGCAAGCGACGCAAAAACTGGCCAAGCATAATGGTTTTATTCGCGCGGCACTGAATGATCAATAACCCGACTGGATCTATCCAAGGATGTCCCAATGGCAAAAATAACCTCCAATATGATCGCCAAGCTGCTTAGTGCAGTCGGTGGTAGTGGCAATATCGGTAAGTGTGGTAACTGCATGACGCGCTTACGTTTAACATTAAATAATACGGCATTGGCCGATCAGGCTCTGCTGAAAACCCTTCCCGGCGTAATGGGCGTGGTGGAGAGTGACCAACAACTGCAGATCATTTTAGGCCCAGGCAAAGCGCAAACGGCGGCCGATATGATGAATGAGATGATCGCCAACGGTGACGGTGCTGAGACGGATGTGGCCGTAACTGCCGATCTATCCGCGATTGCTGCTGAGCAGAAAAAGCAGATGAAGAGCAAACAGACCAGCGGCGTACAACGTTTTTTAAGCAAATTTGCGACCATTTTTACGCCGCTGATCCCCGGTTTCATTGCTGCGGGTTTGTTGCTTGGTTTTGCCACTTTGCTGGAGCAAATGTTCGTTATCGATCAATCGCCTAGCCAGTTTATGCTCGATCTCATTACTTATATGAAAGTGTTTGGTAAAGGGCTATTTGCTTTCTTGAGTATTTTAATTGGTTATAACGCGCAGCAAGCTTTCGGTGGCTCGGGTGTTAATGGTGCCATTTTAGCTTCGCTGTTTGTGCTGGGGTATAACCCAGAGGCGACAACGGGTATCTACTCGGGTATGAGTGAATTCTTTGGCTTCGCCATTGACCCGCGCGGCAACATCATCGGGGTACTTTTAGCCTCTATTTTGGGCGCGCAAGTAGAACGTAAAGTGCGCCAATACATGCCTGATGATTTGGATATGATCTTAACCTCTGTGGTGACGTTACTCATCATGGGCGCGGTGACTTTCTTGGTGATCATGCCGATTGGTGGTGAGCTGTTTAAAGGCATGTCATGGTTGTTTTTGAACCTCAATGATAACCCGTTGGGCGCGGCGTTACTGTCGGGTTTGTTCTTAATTTCGGTGGTGTTTGGTATTCACCAAGGGTTTGTGCCAGTCTATTTTGCGCTGATGGATGTACAAGGGTTTAACTCTCTGTTTCCTATTTTGGCGATGGCGGGCGGCGGCCAAGTGGGCGCTTCGCTGGCACTCTATTTCAAAGCGAATAAGGATGCGTTGCTGCGCACGCAAGTGAAAGGGGCGATCATTCCCGGTATTTTGGGAATTGGCGAACCATTGATTTATGGCGTGACCTTGCCGCGGGTTAAACCGTTTGTCACCGCTTGCATTGGTGGGGCGGCGGGCGGTTTCTTTGTCGGCTTAGTTTCTTACCTTGGTTTGCCAGTAGGATTAAATACGGTGTTTGGCCCGTCAGGCATTGTCGCCATTCCATTGATGACTTCCGAGCAAGGAATTTTTGCTGGGATGATGGTGTTTGTTGGCGGTCTTTTAATTTCCTACACCGTTGGCTTTCTCGCGACCTACTTTTTTGGCTGCAAAGATGTCGATTTAAGCTAATTCACCCCCCCCCTATGTATGGTATGCAAAATACCCAAACTCGGTCAAGTGAGGGTATTGGGTGAAATAGCGCGGCCTTTAGCACATCTTCTTTCTCTGTTGGATGTGTCTAAAGGCCTTTTATTTGGCCTAAAGAGCATCCACTACGCAAGTTCGCCTATAAACCCACCCGTTTGATGCGCCCATAGCTGAGCATAAACGCCTTGTTGTTGCAGCAACTCTTGGTGTGAGCCTTGTTCAATGATTCGTCCTTCATCCAGCACAATTAAGCGATCCATGGCGGCAATGGTTGATAAACGGTGCGCAATGGCGATCACGGTTTTGTTTTCCATCAGCGTTTCAAAATTTTCTTGAATAGCCGCTTCTACTTCTGAATCTAGGGCCGAGGTGGCTTCATCCATGATCAGAATCGGCGCATTTTTTAATAGCACTCTGGCAATCGCAATGCGTTGGCGTTGGCCGCCAGAGAGTTTGACACCGCGTTCTCCCACTTGAACATCGTAGCCAAGGTTGCCATTCTCATCCTGCAACTGCGCGATAAAATCATGAGCATGCGCTTGACGGCTTGCTTCTATCAGCGCTTCTTCCCCGGCATCTGGGTTGCCATAGAGAATGTTGTCGCGGATTGAGCGGTGCAACAGCGAAGTATCTTGCGTGATCATACCAATGTGTTGGCGCAGTGAATCTTGGCTGACCTGCGAAATATCTTGCCCATCAATGCAGATTTTGCCGCCATTCAAATCGTAAAATCGCAGCAGCAAGTTAACCAGTGTTGATTTACCCGCGCCCGAACGACCCACTAACCCCACTTTTTCGCCCGCTTTTAACTCAAAGTTAAGCGCCTCAAACACAGTGTTCTCTTGTCCATAGTGAAAGTGAACGTTATGGAAGCTGATTTGCCCTTGCGTTACTTGCAGCGGCGGCGCATTGGCTACATCCGTTATGGTCACTGGTTGCGACAAGGTATTCATTCCATCCACCACAGTACCTATATTTTCAAATAGTGCGCTCACTTCCCACATGATCCATTTCGACATGCCTTGTACGCGCAGCGCAATGCTAATCGCAATCGCAATGACACCGACAGTCACTGAGGCATCGAGCCACAAATTGATTGATAAAGCGGCGATAGAAAACAGCAGTAAATAGTTGATGGCGTCAACACTCCACAACAGGCACGTCACCATGCGCATCTGTTGGTACACGGTGTTCAAAAACCGTTTCATGCTGCTTTTGGCGTACTGCATTTCTCGTTGCGAATGGGAAAACAGTTTCACGGTGGCAATGTTGGTGTAACTGTCGACTATGCTGCCCGTCATAGTTGAGCGAGCATCGGCTTGATCGGTCGCCACTTTTTTCATCTTGGGAATGAAATACAATTGAATGATGATGTAGGCCACGAGCCAAATCAGAATCGGGATCATCAAGATGCGGTCAGATTCGCCCATCATCCAAATCATCGAGACGAAGTAGACCGCGATGTAAACCAGTACATCGACCAGTTTCATTACTGTTTCTCGCACGGCGAGGGAGCTTTGCATCACTTTGGTGGCAATTCGCCCCGCGAAATCGCGTTGGAAAAAACTGACGCTCTGTTTGAGTAAGTAGCGGTGGATCATCCAACGCATCGACATCGGGTAATTACCCAGTAGCGTTTGGTGCATGATCATGGAGTGGAAGAAAGCCAGCAGCGGCATAATGACCACCACCAGCGCGGCCATTACCCACAAGCGGTCACTCTGATCAGCCCAGAATGTGGCACGTTGTTGGCTGCCAAGCATATCAACCAATTCACCCATATAGCGAATGAGGGTGACTTCGGCAATCGCCACACAAGCACTGAGCAGTGACATGACCAATAACGGTACTTCAAAACCCCGCGTGTAATGACGGCAGAAGGCTAATAAGGAGTTAGGCGGTTGTTGCGGCTCTTCTTTAGGAAACGCCGTCGTGAGATTTTCAAACCATTGAAACATAGGTGATCAACTTATGGTGATGTGCGAGTGAGATTCATTCTTATTTTTATCTGTTAAATATTGAATTTATCAGTAAAATGACAGGCAATAATAATGATAATAAAAACGTTTCTCAAACTAATTAAAGCAGGAGGTATCCTTTAATGGATCTCATTCGCCCAAGCTTGCTGGGGACAGCAATTCACAACATATTAAAAATCAGCGCATTACCTTGTCTGTTCATGGTTTCGGCTACGGCACAAGCTGAGCAAACACCGCCACCAGTTTTAGACACGATCGTGGTGACGGCATCGGCATTGAAAGTCGATACCCCGACACAAGAAACTGCAAAGTCGGTCACTGTCATTGAACGTGATGAACTGGACCAGCATAACGTACAAAAACTGGATGAAGCATTGCGCTATACGCCGGGATACACCTCACCTTATGGCGCGGATAACGACGCCGAATGGATGTTTGTGCGTGGTTTTGAACCGAGTGTCTATCTCGATGGTAACCGTCTTTATAAAGAAGGTTTCTTTGCTTGGACGGTTGAACCCTTTGGTTTAGAGCAAGTTGAATTGGTGAAAGGCCCATCTTCTGTGCTGTATGGTGAGTCCATGCCGGGCGGTATTGCCAACGTGGTGCAGAAAAAGCCGACTGATGGCGCGCAGCATTCCGTATCTCTGTCGGTGGGGAATAAAAATTACCAGCAGTTGGGTGTCGATATTGCCGATTGGGCCAACCAAGATGGCAGCCAGCGCTACCGCCTCGTGGCGATGGTTAATCAAAAAGAGGGTGAACTGGATGGCATTGAGAGCCAGCGCGTTTATGTTGCGCCAAGCTACGCTATCGATTTATCAGATCAAACCACGCTAACGCTGATGGCCACTTTCTTGAAAGATAACGGCGTGCCACAAAACGGTTTCTTCCCAAGCGATGGCACATTAGTGGCGCTGCCCAATGGCGAGACGATTGCGCCTAACCGCAACTTTGGCGAGCCGGATCACGATGATTTCGATAAAACACAACTGTCGTTCGGCTACCAACTCTCTCATCAACTGAACGACACTTGGAGCCTCAAGCAAAACTTCAACTACGCCTATGTTGATCTGTACCTACGAAGCTCTTCGGCCTATCAAAATGCTTGGCAAGACAGCGACCCATACACATTGGCACGTTATACCTTGATCAATGATGGCGATGCACACAGCGTAACCTTAGATAACAACGCCCAAGCACAATGGCAAAGTAGCCAATTTGAACATCGCTTACTGACCGGGTTTGACATTCAGTATCACCAAAATAAATGGCTGGGTAATGGCACTGGTTCACAGGTGGGCGTGATCAACAGCCTTAATCCGACCTACGGCAATGTGCCTGATCTCTCAAGCAGCTTGTATGACAATGAGATTGTCAAACAGCAACTGGGTGTGTACGCGCAATATCAAACGAAATGGCAACAGAAATGGGTGCTGAATTTAGGTGGCCGCTACGACAAAATTGATGTTGAAAGCAAAGGTTTGAATAAAGATGAGCTTGATGATGGCCAACTGTCATTAAACAGCGGTTTGATCTATTTAGCCGATAACGGTTTGTCACCTTATGTGAGCTACTCAGAATCTTTCTATGTGATCAGCAGCTTAGATTTCACCACCAACAAACTCTACAAACCCGTTGAGAGCAACCAAACCGAGGTGGGTGTGAAATACATGCCAAGCTGGCTCGATGGCTATGTCAATCTGGCGTGGTTTGATATCGACCAGAAAAACGCAACCGCCTCTACCGTCGGCAGCAATGGCGCGTTAACCACCAGTCAATCGGGCACAAAAACCAATACGCAAGGGTTCGAAGTGGAAGCTCGCATGGCTGTGACAGAGAATCTGATGCTGAATGCCAGCTACACCTATCTCGATGCTCATACGGGTGAAGGAACGAGCCAGAAGCGCAAGTCGATGATTCCGCGCCACTTAGCGACAGGTTGGGCGAGCTATGATTTTGCAGGCCTTGGGATTGAGGGGCTGACGTTGGGCTCTGGCGTGCGTTATACCGGAACGTCTGTGGATGCCTCGCTCGATAAAAAGGTGCCTGCTTATATGCTGTGGGATGCAATGGCAAGCTACGCCATCAATACACAGTGGGATGTGCAGGTTAACCTCAATAATATTTTGGATGACGAGTCCCTTGCTGGTTGTGATTTCGGAACCTGCTATTACGGCGAATCACGTCGTATGGTGGCAAGCGTGAATTACCGCTGGTAAGCCAGCATGAACTCACCTTCGCTGAAGGTGAGTTTGACGGTTTTTGAACATTCCCGCGCCGGCGGGGATGTGTGTTTTAGGTGGTTCGATTTTTGGGGGAGAGTGATGTTTACCTTATCAAATGTTCAAGTGGTACGCGGTGGACGAAGCATTTTATCCATTGAATCACTGAATATTCCCACCACAGAGTTAACTGTGGTACTCGGCCATAATGGCTCTGGTAAATCCACGCTGGTGAGTTTGATTTCTGGTCAGCAAGCACCTGACCGTGGCGACGTGTTACTTAACCAGCAGCCGATTGCCGAGCTCAGCGCCAGAGCGCTGGCTAAAGCGGTGGCGTTTTTACCACAAAAATTGCCAACTTCAGCGGGGTTAACGGTACGAGAGTTAGTGCGCCTTGGGCGTTTTCCGTGGCGTGGTCCTTTTGGTCGCTGGCAAAATCAGGATGAAGTGATCATCGATCAAGCGATCGCCCAAACTGGCGTCACTGAATTTGCCTATACCTTGGCAGATGAATTGTCTGGCGGTGAAAGGCAACGCGCTTGGGTGGCGATGCTGTTGGCGCAGCAGTCTCCGGTGCTGATTTTAGATGAGCCAACCTCGGCGTTAGATGTGCAGCACCAATATCAGTTAATGGCTCTGCTTGCGCAATTAAACCAAACACAAGGCTGCGGAATTATCGTTATTTTGCATGATCTGAACCTTGCGCTGCGTTACGCGACCCACATTGTCGCGCTCAAGCAGGGCAAGGTTGCTTTTGAAGGCGATGCCTCTTTATTGGCCGATGAAGCACGTTTATCGGCGCTTTATCAAACGCCGATCCAACTGCTGGATCACCCAATGTCCAATTCAGATTCTCACACGCATAAGGTCGCGATTGTATGTGCTTAAACCTTGTAAAGCGCTGGCTGATTGCTGGCTTACTCTCTGTTTTTTCGAGTGTCGCTTTTAGCGCGCCATTGACCGTACACGACAGCCGCGGAGAGCAAACTCTACAGCAGCTGCCACAACGTGTGGTGGTGCTCAATTGGGATTTACTTGAGCAAGTGATTGAACTGGGTATCACACCGGTTGGCGCGCCAGAGCTTGCCAGTTATCAAGATTGGGTTGTCAAACCGCAAGTGCCGCAAGGGGTAGAAGATATCGGCACGCGCGTTGAACCTAATTTGGAAAAAATTGCTGCACTGCAACCAGATCTCATTCTCGCCGCTGCGCCGCAGCAAGATTTAATCACACCGTTAGAGCGCATTGCTCCGGTGCTCTATTTCTCTAATTTTCAAGCCAGTGATGACAGTGGCGCAGTCGCGATTGACCATTTTCGCCAATTAGCGCAGCTCTTTGGCAAGCAAGCGTTCGCCGAGCAAAAACTGACCACAATGACGGAACGTTTTGCGCAGTTAAGAGCACAAATTGACATCGCATTTTCTCATCAAACACCCGCAGTGGTGGCGATGCGTTTTGCTAATCCAACCTCGGTGTTCCTTTACGGTGAAAACTCCACCACTCATTATGTGTTAAAGCAATTGGGCTTGCATGAAGCGTTGCCTCAGCCCGCCAAAGAGTGGGGGATTGTGCAACATCGGTTAACGGATCTGCAGTATGTTGAGCAAGGTTATGTGCTCTATTTTTTGCCATTTGCCCAGCAAGCACAGCTAAAAAAATCAATGCTTTGGCAAGCGATGCCGTTTGTGCGTCAAGCGCGAGTGAACTCGGTTGAGAGTGTCTGGAACTACGGCGGCGCGATGTCACTACAATACATTGCAGAAGCGCTGACACGCAGTTTGCTTGAGGTTGCGCCTAAGTCATGAACGGAAAAGTGTTT
This sequence comes from Vibrio sp. V01_P9A10T6, assembly GCF_963877065.1. Lineage (NCBI taxonomy): Bacteria > Pseudomonadati > Pseudomonadota > Gammaproteobacteria > Vibrionales > Vibrionaceae > Vibrio > Vibrio sp. V01_P9A10T6. Next base: position 5,773 of record NZ_CAWNTB010000167.1, on the reverse strand, counting down.
CTCGCACTGAGTAGTGCGCTGCTGCTTGCGGCGATGCTCAGTGTGCAAATTGGCAATGGCGTTGATCTAGTCACGCAATGGCAACTGTTGTGCGCGCAACGTGAAGCGAGCTCTTTTGCTGAGTTCAATTTCCTATATGGTCAATTGCCCCGTTTGGTGATGACGCTGCTGGTGGGCGCGATGTTGGGTTTGGTCGGCAGTGTGATGCAACAACTGACGCAGAATAATCTCACTTCACCATTGACGCTGGGCACCTCATCTGGAGCTTGGCTGGCGCTGATTATTCTCAACATTGGTTTTCCAAGCCTAGTTGCCAGTTACAGCGCGTTGGCGGCAATGAGTGGTGCTTTGCTCGCATTTGCGTTGATCGTGGTGATTGCGGGTGTGCGTAACATGACGGGCTTGCCGTTGATTGTGGCAGGCATGGTGGTGAACCTGCTACTTGGCGCGATTGCGACGGCACTGATTCTACTCAATGAACAATACGCCAAAAACGTCTTCATGTGGGGCGCGGGCGATCTGGCGCAAAATGGCTGGGATTGGGTGCAGTGGTTGCTGCCGCGGTTATCGGTCTCCTTATTGATTTTACTGTTTGCGCCAAGGGTTCTGACGTTATTGCGTTTAGGTCATCAAGGTGCTGCGGCTCGTGGTCTGCCTGTCATTCCTGCATTTTTAATCTTAATGGTGCTCGGGATTTGGTTGGTTTCAGCCTCGATTACCGCGGTGGGCGTCATCAGTTTTATCGGGCTACTCACACCAAACATCGCCCGTGCTATGGGGGCAAGAACGCCCAAACAAGAGCTCTATTCGAGCTTACTGCTTGGCGCGTTACTGCTTTTATTAACCGATATGCTCGCAATGTGGTTGAGCCTATGGACTACGCAAGTCATCGCCAGCGGTATCACAGCCGCGGCGATTGGCGCGCCCGCATTGATCTGGTTTAGTCGCCGTCAGCTCAAGGCGCAAGATACATTGACTATCTCACTGCCTCAGTCGCGCGCATCATTAAGCCGTGTCGCACTATTGGGGTTGTTGCTAATGATGCTGGCAGCACTTGGGTTGCATACGTTGTTTCAAATGAACGAACTCAGTTGGCAATTGGCGCTGCCAAGCAGCTATCAGTGGTCATTACGCTGGCCGCGCATGCTCACCGCATTGTGTGCCGGTATTGGTCTTGCACTAGCAGGTAGCATTTTGCAACGTTTGATATACAACCCGTTAGCCAGCCCAGATATTTTAGGGGTCTCGTCAGGGGCGACGTTTGCGTTGGTGTTTGCCAATCTCTTTTTAGGTCAAAGCTTGTTAGCCGCTCATTGGGTGACAGCATTGTTGGGTAGTTTGCTGGTGTTGGCGGCATTAGTTGTGCTGGGTAAGCGCCATCAATACGCCGCGTCGAGTTTGATTTTAACCGGGATAGCCATCACCGCATTGCTTGAATCCTTAGTGCAATTTTGCTTGGCTAAAGGGTCAGAAGACAGTTATCGAATTTTACAGTGGTTGGCAGGCTCAACCTATCGCGTTACGCCTGACCAAGCGCTGTTGCTGGCCGTTTTGGTGCTGTTGCTGGCCGCGGCCACCATCGCGCTGTCGCGTTGGCTGACTTTAATCTCCATTGGTCGTCGTTTTGCCAGTGCGCGCGGCGTTAATGCGCAAAGCACCAGTTTGATTTTATTGACCATTGTGGCGCTGTTATGTGCGCTGGTGACGGCGACGATGGGGCCAGTGTCGTTTGTGGGTTTGATTGCGCCACACATGGCGATGATGCTAGGCGCGCAGCAAAGTAAAACCCAACTGCTGGTGGCAAGTTTAGTCGGTGCATCATTAATGTTGTGGGCGGATTGGCTCGGACAGGTGATCGTTTATCCGATGCAAATTGCGGCTGGCACGCTGGTGGCGATTCTCGGTGGGAGCTATTTCTTGCTGTTACTGTTGGTCAACCGTTCAAAATAAGCTCAGTCTATTTATCATTGGCATCGATAGTGTTAACGAATAGCCCTGTGTATACAGGGCTTGCGGCTATTTTTTGGTGATTTTATCTAAATAACCCATCGCAAAGGCCGATAAGACAAAGGTAATGTGCAGCAGTAAGTACCACTTGATTTTTTCACTGTCGATATTTTCAGTGTTCATGAAGACTTTCAGCAAATGAATTGAGGAGATGGCGACAATCGATGCCGAAACCTTATTTTTCAACGATCCTGTGTCTAATTTTCCGAGCCAGCCGAGCTTATCATCCTCTTCGGCGATATCAATTTTAGAGACAAAATTCTCATAGCCTGAAAACATCACCATCACAATCAACCCACCAACCAATGAAATATCAATCAAAGAAAGTGTCACTAAAATCAGGCTGACTTCATCGGTGCTCAAGATGTTAGGTAACAGATGAAACACTTCTTGGAAAAATTTAATGCCTAATGCCAGCAGCACTAAACTTAACCCCAAATAGATAGGGGCCATAATCCAGCGCGCTGAATAGAGTAGTTTTTCGACGATATTTTCCATAATTATTCCGTTTATGATCTCCACGAAGTATGTGGAATAAGGGGTGATAATACTGTGTTTTCTTGTGATTTGGCTACGTTATTGCACAAAGTTTTTGTAGAGCAATATAAGCCAGCTAAGCTGATATTCAAGGGGGCGTGGTGCGCGTTTGATCACTATGGCATGATGTTGAAAATATTGTACGGTTTTGTATGGAATTGTCTTGATGTATTTATAAGTTCAATAAATGGGTGATAATAAGCGCTCAATTCGAATGAGTGTCGTCCCATACATACTGAGAATCTTAATTTGCGTAATATTCTATTTTTTCACCCATTGAGCTTATTATTGCTGCTTGTCATATCGGCCAGTTCGCTATCGACGGAGTTACCTAAAAGTCATCGCATTCACGAAGGTCAGCTTGAAAACGGCTTAAGGTACCAATTAGTCCATAACACGACACCTGCTCATGCTGTCATTATGCGTATGCGCATTGCGGGTGGTTCTTTAGTCGAGTCAGATCAAGAACAAGGCTTGATGCATCTTTTAGAACACATGGCGTTTAAAGGTTCGGACTCTGTAGCCGAAGGGGAGATGATTCGCCAACTTGAACGCTTAGGATTAAGTTTTGGATCCGATACCAATGCGGTGACTCAATTCAATCAAACCGTGTATGAGTTCAATATTGCTCAAGGAGACTCACAAAAAGTAGCAACTGGTTTGTGGCTTATGAGAGAGATTGCGGATCGCCTTAAGCTTGAGCCAAAGGCGTTGGAGCAAGAAAAACCGGTTGTTGTGGCGGAATGGAAAGAGAGAAATTCCGCTGATGTTGAGAATTATCGTCAACAGCTGAGCTTCTTATATCCGAGGAGCCCTTTGTCAAAACGTTTGCCAATTGGTGATCTCGATGTAGTAAAACATGCTAGCTCAGAGCAGTTACGTTCACTCTATCAACGCTTTTATACGCCAGAACGTACCACGATCATTGTGGTGGGAGACCTTGATGTTGCTCAGGCCGAAGAGCAGATCAAACGACTTTTTTCTAACTGGGTACCTCACCGGGATGCGGTACCGCTACGGGCTGACCATTTGATGTTGCCTGCAGTAAGGACGCACTTGCAAGCCGATGTTTTCTTTGATGCTCGCTTACCGACCCAAATTTCGCTTGGTGTGATTGCACCACAAGAGCGACAAGCAGATAGCGTTGAAAGTCGCCATGAAATGATCCTTGAATCAATATTGTCGAACTTACTCTACCAACGGTTACTTCCCCATCTGATAGACCAAGAGGGGATAACGAATGCTTTTGTTCATATTGAACAAGATTTCGGTATCGCATCACGGATGGAATTGTCACTGGTAACCTTGCCCGAGCAGTGGCAGCATGGGCTGACATTACTTGAACAGACGGTGCGACAAGCGATTCGATACGGCTTTAATCAGAACGAAATTGATCAAGCGATCAAGGCAATGCATGCTGATTATCAGCAAAGAGAAGCAAGTAGCGATACCTTGCATAGTTTTTCGATTGCGCAAGGCCTAGTGACAAGTGATGCTCAGCAATTTGTCCCGATTGAACCGACGTTCGCGCTTGCTCTTTTTGAAGCTTATCAACCTCAAATCACCGCAGCTCGATTGCACGACCTGCTTACAGAGCGTTGGCAAGGTAAGCCGTGGATTTATCTTTCTGGGCCATACAAGGTTGAGAAAATCAATCAAACGCTACTCGATGTATATGAACAAAGCCAAAAGCAGCCAGTAGAACCTTATCAATTTCTATCAGTGGACGCTTTTGCCTACCGTGAATTTGGTGAGGCGGGCACGCTCGTTCACGACAAGCGAGATCCCGAAACAGGGATTCGGATGTTGAAATTTGCCAATGGCGTTAAGCTCAACATCAAGCCAACCGAGTTAGAGAAAAACGTCATCTACCTCAATCTTGCATTAGGTTTTGGCGAATATCCGTTACCTAGAAAAGAGGGCATTCAGGCACTGTTTAATGATGGCTTTGTTGCTGGTGGGTTAGAGCAGCATTCGTTTCAGCAGTTAATTCATCTCTTTTCTGCTGCCAATGTGACGACGGGGTTCAATGTCGGAACGCTTGGTTTTGCGAGTCAGGATTTCACCAATCAAGCGTCGCTTGACCAACAGTTAGCACTGCAAACGGCATTTTTAACGAGCCCGGGCTGGCGAGAAGAGGGGATGAACCAATTTCGTCAACGAGTACTGGCAGCGAGTAACAGCCAGAACACGACGCCAGAAGAGGCATTTTGGACGGTGTTACCTGAATTATTGCACCCTGACGACCCACGATTTCGTAGCCATGACGAGGAACTGTTAAAGCGTCATTTTTCAGAATTAGTTCCAGTGTTTGCCTCGGCGGTAGATAAAGGCCTTTTAGAAATTGCCATTGTGGGTGATCTTGACGAAGAGAAAACGATTCGATCGGTTGCTAAAACACTGGGCGCTTTGCCGCGTCATCCAGAAAAAGAGCTGCAAGTTGAGCGCGTTGAGTTTCCACCAGTGCCTGCATCACATATTGTTGAGCATCAAGGTTCAGCCAATGCCGCGGCATTGGCTTGGCTGTGGCCAACGACTGATAAGGTGAATGCCGAACACTACGCAAAACTGATGCTGCTTGAAGAGGTTCTCAGTATTTTGTTGACGGAAGAAGTGAGAGAAAAGGCTGGCGCGAGTTACTCACCTTACCCATTTAGCAGCAATGATTTTCTTCCCACAGGATTTGGTTATTTGGGGCTGTTCAGTGTGACAGACACAACGCAACTTAAATTAGTGGAAGAGAGTTTTGATGCGGTATTGTCTCGAGTGAAAGCTGATCATGGCATCGATGCTGATATGTTGCAACGAGCGAAACAACCGCTTCTACAATGGTTAGATAGCCTGCCAGAAAAGAATGTATTTTGGCTTGATGTCGCATCGCTAACTCAAACTTATCCGCATCGCTATAGTCGTTGGCAGGAGGTTCGTCATTCCATCAATCAGGTGAGTATGAATGATCTGCGTCATGTTGCTAATCAATATTTACAAGCAGACAAACGACTGAGCGTTAAGATATTACCCAGCACTACTTCTGCAATCTCAAAATAAAATGAGCCTCCTATCGGGGGCTCATTTTTATGATGAAACTTATCACTTTGTTATATTTTTCTTGGATTAATGTCACTTATTTAAATATGGATAATATAATGTTCATGTTTAAATTTAATTAGAATAAAAACTCAAATTTATCATGTCTTTAATTTATTTAAAAATATTATCAATATAATTT
>NZ_CAWNTB010000166.1:0-23098 GCF_963877065.1 Vibrio sp. V01_P9A10T6 | reverse complement strand
AGGTACCCTAGCTCTCCACTTTGTTTACGCACCACTAAAACACCAAACATTTTCCCGATAGCTTCCGGATGCTGGTTTAGCACGCCGTGATTATCGAGCCCAAAATTATGTTGCCAATTCTGCTGGTTCAGCAGGTGTTGTTGCAGCTGGCTTGCCGCTAATTCGCAAAGCGGATGCGGCTCGTAACAAAATGGGAAAGTAAAGCGCTCAGGCAGAGAGTAGCCTTCAATAGGTTTTTTAAAGGCAGTAAAACAGGGCGCTGGTGTTGGCATTTTCTCTGGCTCGCAGTGGATGGTGGTGGAGAACGCAGAATTGTACTGATTTGACCTAGAAATGCCAGTTTCTGGTTGAACGGCGATGATGATACGATTAATTAATGTAACTAGCTTATTAATATCATTAATATAGCTTAGTGAATCCCAAAGAAATAAGTTAACAGTGTCGATTTAACCTGATGCTATGCGTTTATTTAAAACATATAGAATGATTGGAGGATTAATTCATTTTATTTCTATGCAAAACAATGTCAGCTTTATGTTAGTTTTTTGTCATTAATTCTATTTGTAGTGATTGGTTCCTGATTCTATTTAATTTAATGAGTGTATTGTTTTTAATTTTGATGGGTAAAGGCTGAGTATTGATTATCATATAGGCAATATTATGCCCGCTCGGGCAATTTGTTGCTCGGTTGGGCAATTTTTTGCCCGCTCGGGCTGTGGGGCTTTATTCTTAAGTAAGCGTAATTGAAGGGAATGATTTTTGCTTACGTGTTTATGGATAAATGGTTAGTCAGTTAAGGAAATATAATGAGTCAGAGTATTGTAGTGGGTAATATGGAAACGGTTCATGATGGATTTCTGCCAACGTCTATCATTGTGTGTTCCGCAAGCGTCAAGTTTGGAAGTCGCGTCAATGTGGATTAATAAAACATATGCCATTTTAGCGCTCTCCTTATTTCCTTCGATGGTGTTACATGCTGAGCAAGAAACGTCTGCAGCAGAAGTGTATGAAGTAGGAAATATGTCTCCGGAAAAAGCGTTTGCTACCGGACGACTGCTTCGAGCGCAATACAAAAATATGGAATCGCGACCATACCTCCAGTACGCGGCAGACAACGACAATTCGGATGCCGCCTTTCTCTACGCGATGGAGCTTTCGAACTACAAAACGACCATTAGAACGCCTCCTGAAGCGCGTGAATATCTGCTTAAAGCCGCAGAATTAGGCAATCGTCGCGCCATGAAACATCTTTATACTGATGCCAAGTGGTTAAGAGATCGCGATGTGCAGTATTGGAAAAGCCAGTATTACGATAGTTTGATTCGTTTAGGACGAGATGATCCTGCACAAGCCACTTACGAGCTTGCCCAGTTTTACAAAGGTATGGATAACGAGATGTATAGCTACTATCTCGATAAAGCGGTCAGTTTTAATCATCCACGAGCATTGATGGATAAAGCAAAGCAAGTTCAAGCGGGTGGAGGCCTGTTTTTAATGCCTGGAGAAAGGGAGACCAAGGTGAGAGAGCTCTATCTCGCGGCTGCGAAGACAAACTATATCCCTGCGATGAGACGCTACATCGGTATTTTAGAGAGCAAAGGCCGTTTTGAAGATGCCTATCAATGGCGACTGATGGCGTTAGAGCAAGGTGATATTACCTCTTTGGCAACGGTAGTTAAGATTCTGCTCGGCGATAGCGCATCCTATCATTTTGTGACTCCCGATCGGATCAAAGCGCAAGCCTATTTAGATTTATATCTCTCTGCTGCTGGTACTGAACGTATGCAGTCGCTCTACTCAATATTGGAATTAGAGGAAGAAAGCCTTGCTGGTAAGATGAGTGAGGAAGAAAAAGCACAAGCTAATGGCATATTTGTTAACTATAAGAATAGTCTGAATTTTTATTATCATGATGTCTTTTGGGATATTAATTAGTTAAATTATACAGTATTAGAAACGGCATATTTTTTTGGGTGAAGATCATGTTTTTGTGATTTTTTATATTTAAAATGCTCCTATATGAATAGAATGTGCCGAGAATTTTAAATCCCCATGAAAATATCGATAAATCTGATGGGGTAGTTTAGGGAAGAATTTAATAGCTAATGCTAATTAATGGGATTTATTGTTTAAATGCTCATTAAAATCTACCAGATAATAAATATTAAGAGACTTGAGTTCTATTAGAACTTAAGTCCAATAGATTTAACTTTAATTTTTACAACGTTATGTAACCCTCGGCCTGAGTAAGTGGTAACTAAGTTTAGCTACGCTCTTGTCCGTAATTTTGACAATGATTGGCATAGGTATTGGAGACGTAATATGTCTAAAGAAGGAAGTGTAGCTCCTAAAGAGCGGATTAATATTAAGTATATTCCAGCAACGGGAGATGCACAGGCTGAAGTTGAGTTACCGCTAAAAACTCTGGTGGTAGGTGATTTTAAAGGCCATACCGAAGAGACCCCACTTGAAGAGAGACAAACCGTTTCAGTGGACAAGAACAACTTTGAAGCGGTTATGCGTGAAAGCGATTTGAAACTGACCACTACAGTGCGCAATAAACTGAGTGGCGATGAAAATGCTGAGCTTCCTGTTGAGCTTAGTTTCAAATCTCTTGCTGACTTCGAACCGGATTCAGTGGCAGCACAAGTTCCAGAATTAAATAAATTGGTTGAGCTACGCCAAGCTCTTGTGGCCTTAAAAGGTCCTTTGGGCAATATTCCCGCGTTTAGAGAGCGTCTACAAGAGCTACTAAATTCGGAAGAATCGCGTGAAAAACTTCTATCTGAGCTCAGCCTAGTGAGCGGCAAAGAAGAAGAGCCTCAAGCATAAGGCTTGATCAACCCAACTTTTTATTTAATCAAATTTAGGAACGAAATTGATGTCTACTACTGAAGCCGTCTTAGAGAGACAAAGTGCCACCCAAGGCAGTTTACTTGATGAAATCATGGCACAAACGCGCATTGCACCGACTGAAGAAGGGTATGATGTTGCGAAGAAAGGGGTTGCTGCGTTTATTGAGAATCTCATCGGTTCGAATCAAACGGAAGAGCCGGTTAACAAATCACTCGTTGATCAAATGCTGGTTGAGCTTGATAAGAAAATCAGTGCTCAAATGGATGAGATTTTGCACGAAGAGCGTTTCCAGCAGATGGAATCGTCATGGCGTGGTTTGAAACTGTTTATTGACCGTACCGATTTTCGTGAAAACAACAAGGTTGATTTGTTGCATGTAACGAAAGGCGAGTTGCTTGAAGACTTTGAATTTGCACCAGAAACGACGCAATCCGGTCTTTATAAGCACGTTTATTCTTCTGGTTATGGCCAATTTGGTGGTGAGCCGACTGGCGCTATCATCGGTAACTTTGCTTTCACGCCATCAACCCCTGACATGAAGCTACTGCAATACATGGGTGCACTTGGTGCGATGGCCCATGCTCCATTCATTTCTAGTGTAGGCCCTGAGTTTTTTGGTATCGATTCTTTTGAAGAGCTACCAAATATCAAGGATCTTAAGTCAACATTTGAAAGCCCTAAATACACTAAATGGCGTTCTCTACGTGAATCAGAAGATGCGCGTTACCTTGGCTTGACTGCGCCTCGTTTCTTATTGCGCGTACCTTATGATCCAACAGAAAACCCAATTAAATCATTTAATTATGTGGAAAGTGTCAGCGCTTCACACGAACACTATCTATGGGGTAACACCGCGTTTGCTTTCGCTACTCGTTTAACCGATAGCTTTGCCAAGTACCGTTGGTGTCCAAACATCATTGGCCCACAAAGTGGCGGTGCGGTTGAAGATCTGCCAGTACACGTGTTTGAATCGATGGGTGCACTGCAAAGTAAGATCCCAACTGAAGTGTTGGTGACTGACCGTAAAGAGTTTGAATTAGCAGAAGAAGGTTTCATTGCTTTAACCATGCGTAAAGGCAGTGATAACGCCGCATTCTTCTCTGCAAACTCGATCCAAAAGCCAAAAATATTCCCGAATACCAAAGAAGGCAAAGAAGCAGAAACCAACTACAAGTTGGGTACGCAACTGCCATATATGATGATCATCAATCGCCTTGCACACTACGTCAAAGTGCTGCAGCGTGAGCAAATTGGTGCTTGGAAAGAGCGTCAAGATCTTGAACGCGAGCTTAATGGCTGGATCAAACAGTACGTGGCTGACCAAGAAAATCCACCAGCAGACGTACGTAGCCGTCGTCCTCTTCGTGCTGCAAAAATCGAAGTCATGGATGTTGAAGGTGAACCAGGTTGGTATCAGGTCTCTCTCTCTGTTCGTCCTCACTTTAAGTACATGGGCGCGAACTTTGAATTGTCATTGGTTGGTCGATTAGATCAAGCATAACCATGACTTATATTGCACCTGAAGAGAGTGCATTTGGTGTCGGCTTCTTTGAACGTTTAGAAGCTGGCACCAAGCCTATGTCTTTGACCCAAGGGCCAAATGCATGGGATGTGCTCCAATCAATCAAACGCAATGTTTCCAATATTTTGAATACTCGCATGGGTGAGGCACAAAGTGCTCCAACGTTAGGTTTAGTGGATTTTAACGATGCAACGTTAGAAACCTTAGACTTATCGCTGCGGATTAAGCTTGCGATACAAAGCTGCTTAGATGTGTATGAGCCCCGTTTACGAAATATTGTGATTCGATCCGAGTCGGACGTGTTTAGCCCTTTGATGCTGCGCTTCCATATTGTGGCCGAAATAAACAGTGATGCGTTACATGAGAAAGTGCAGTTCAACCTGCTACTGGATCAAAACCGAAAGTACCGAGTGTATTAGAAAATTATGGCTCAAGATAAGTACTTCAGAGAAGAGCTTGCTTTCCTTAAAGAACAAGGAAAGCATTTCACTGAAATTCATCCTCAACTCTCTCGCTTTTTACACGGTAAAACGACGGATCCTGATGTCGAACGTTTATTGGAAGGCTTCGCCTTTCTCACCGCTCGCTTGCGCGAAAAAGTTGAAGATGAATTTCCTGAGCTAACGCACTCCATCATCAACATGCTATGGCCAAACTACTTACGTCCTGTGCCAAGCATGAGTATTGTCTCGTTCACACCGGATAAAAGTGTCAGTGATAAGCAGCAAATCGCTCGTGGCACTCAGCTCGATAGCAAGCCTGTTTTCGGCACCAAATGCCACTTTAGAACCTGTCGTGACGTGCAGATTTACCCACTGAAATGTACTGACGTCACTGCGCAACATACTAGAGAAGCGACCATCATCGAAGTGTCGCTTAATATGCTGGGTGAGATAAGCGTCGGTGATGCGCATCTTGATGATCTGCGCTTTTACTTAGGTGGTGATAAATACAGCTCACAAATGCTCTATCTATGGCTCAACCACTACCTCGATAAGATTTCTGTTGAAGTCGCGGGGGTAGAATTTACGCTGCCGCGCAATAGCTTCCAAACGGTCGGATTTGATAGCGAGCAGTCGCTTTTGCCCTATCCTTCCAATGTGTATGAAGGTTATCGCGTTTTGCAGGAATACTTGTCGTTTCCTGAAGCATTTCATTTTGTTGACATTACCCGTCTGGCTAGCGTAGTGCCGAAATCAGTGCATGGTGCGTTCAAACTGAAAATCAGTTTTTCGAAAACCTTGCCAGCGGACGTTCGAGTGCGTCAGGATAATTTCCAGTTGTACTGCACCCCTGTCATTAATTTGTTTGAACATGATGCCGATCCGATCGATTTAACGGGCAAGCGTTCAGAGTATCGCATTATTCCCTCTAGTCGTTACCCTTCTCACTATGAAGTGTTCAGCGTTGACGGCGTGTTCGGTTGGCAAGACAAAACTCAAGCCAGTCAACGAATTCGGGGTGAAAAACGTGTCTATTCAGCATTTGAAAGTTTTCAGCATGAAGTGGAGCGGGTTCGAAATCGTGAAGCGCTCTACTACCGCACACGAGTGAGAGACAGTATCCGTGGCGATGGATTTGATAATTTCATCTCTTTCATTCGCGGAGATGAAACGCAATCCATGCATGTCGATGAAGCCATCTCGCTCAAACTCACCTGCACCAATCGCTTATTACCGCTCGAACTCGGTGTCGGTGACATTTGTGAGCCGACAGACAGCTCGCCCCCCTTTGCCACTTTCAGCAATATTACCGTGCCTTCACAATCTCTGCGCCCAGTACTGGATGGCAGTCTATTGTGGGTATTGATTTCTAACTTATCGCTGAATTATTTATCGCTGCTGTCCAAAGATGCCTTAAGCAGTGTGTTGCGAGCTTACGATTTCAGAGCCTTGGTGGATCGCCAAGCGGAGCGTGTTGCGCGTTTGCGTCTTGAAGGGATCCAAAAAATTGAGTCGCAACCCGTGGATAAAATATTGCGCGGTTTGCCAGTGCGAGGGCTGCAATCGACGATTCATATTGATCAAAACTGTTTTGGTTCAGAAGGGGAGCTTTACCTCTTTGGCACCGTGCTTAGCCACTTTTTTGCCCTATATGCCAGCATCAATTCGTTTCATGAGCTGATCGTTATTAACGCGTCCAATCAAGAGAAGTACACATGGGGAACACAGACAGGAATGCAGCCATTGATCTAGAGATGGCTGCGGCGGCTGTGCCGAAGCCTCTACTGGGTTTACCAAGCGATGTACGAACGTACAACTTCTACCAGTTGGTGGAACTGCTGCAAAAACTTAATGCGTTTAATCCTGAATCAGAAGATTGGGAGCGGACATGCCAGTTGGTATTCAGTGCCAACCCCAGTTTAGGTTTTGCACCAGCGGACGTAACGGATTTACGTGAGTTCGCGGATGAGCGCCTGATCTTACAAACCAATTTTTTTGGATTAACTGGGGCACAGTCACCGTTACCTGGTTTTATTTTGCAGCAATTGGTCGAAGAAGATCCCGGTGGTTTCAAGCGGCCCTTTTTAGATTTTTTCAATAACCGGTTGATTAACCTTGTGTATCGCGTGTGGCGAAAGTATCGCTATTACGTCCGTTTTCAAGCGGGTGCGCAGGATCAATTTTCATCACAGCTGTTTGCTTTAGTCGGTTTGGGTGATGCGGACTTGCGCGGCGAAACACCGATAAATTGGTGCAAGATGCTGGCTTATGCGGGCACTTTGGCTGGCCGAAGTCGTTCACCGCAAGTGGTGTCTGGCATCATCGCGCACTGCTTTGATCTACAAGAAGTCAGTATTCGCCAGTGGGTTCGACGCAAAGTCCGGATAGAGCCTTATCAGCAGTTTTGCTTAGGTAAGCAGAATGGTGAGCTTGGGATCAACAGCATGTTGGGTGAGTCAGTGATGGACTGTAACGGTAAGTTTGTTATCTGTATCAAAAACTTAACTCGAGAACGATTTGCCGATTTTTTGCCATCAGGCAAAGAACATCAACCGCTGTGTAAGTTGGTGGAGTTTATTTTACGAGAGCAGATGGCTTACGACCTTGAGCTGACCATGCACGAGAGCGAGGCTCCGGTGATGAGTTTATGTCATGACAGTGGTGTGGCTTTGGGTTGGTCATCATTTTTAGGGCGCGATTTGGCGGACAAAAGCGTGCTTATACAAGTAAGGCAATAGCGATATGCAGAAGAAGCAAACGCTTTCAATGGTAGTGACGAATGTGCAACTACTGGAATCAGGATTATCCGCACAAGCGATGTTTAATGTGCAAGGCGGTGTGATTGGCTCTGCAAGTGATGCGCATTGGCAGCTTCGTGACGGTAAAGGGAAAATTCAAAATCATCACTGTGCCATCCGTGTGATTGATGGTGCGTTTTGCATTCAAGATCTGGTTGGTAATACCTATGTTAATGGTTCTCATAAGCCGTTAGGGCAAGGTGCCTCGGCTAAGTTGGAGCATAAAGATGAAGTGGCCATTGGGCCTTACCAAATTCGTGTCATTTTTGGTCAAGTGGGTGAAGACGATTCTCTGATTAATGGCTCTTTGGATCAGCTGTTTGCTAAAGAGGGGCTCGATCTACTCAAAGATGGTCCATTGGATGATATCAGCCGCGACGAGGATGAACCAGAGCCAAGTTCAATGGACCCTATCGCCGCTTTAGATGATTTATTGCAAGGCATTAAACAAGAAGAGTCGTTGCTTGAAGAGACGGAAAAACCACTCGCACAAGCACAACATTCATTAGTGCCAGAATACGATAGCCAGCAGTCGCAACTGCAGTTTACGCCTCAAGCTGACAGCGAGTATGAGATGACGTCATCGATTCGATTAAAGAAAATTCTCGGTTTTGGCAAAACCTCCACCGATTTACCACCTATTCCGGCTGTTGAGCACCATGAGACTGCGCAACCACCGACTCATTTGAACATTAATAACAGCATTTACAACGTACCTGAGGGCTTAGCGATGGACGATAAAGTATTAGATCTACTTGAGGAAGAAGTGGCGAGAAGCTACCACCCTCACTCCGAGCAACACAACAGCTCGTCAAACAATGCATCACACTTATTGACCGGCCCCATGCTCACCGGGCTAGGTGTTGACGTTGGCAATAGCCACGATATGGCGAAAATGCACATGCTTTCAGAAGAGCTTGGGCAATCGTTGCAAGCGTGTGTGCAAGGTTTGCTTGAGCTTCACCAGCAAGTGAGTGAAGGGCGTTTTGGTATGATGAATCGTAACTTGCAACCGATTGAAGATAACCCACTTCGCTTGGGGCTATCATACGAAGAAACCATTCGTACTCTGTATGATGCTGATAAAAGTGTGGTGCACTTGTCTGCCCCAGCGGCGATTGCCGAAAGCCTAAAAAATGTGCGCGACCATAACGAAGCAATGCAGCACGCCACTAGCGAAGCCCTAAATCAGATTCTTAATGCCTTTTCTCCTCAAGTGCTACTGCGCCGTTTCCAACACTACAAGCGCAATAGTGATGCACAGAATCACTCTTCAGATGCTTGGGCGTGGGAGATGTATTGCCACTACTACCAAGAGCTCACTTCTAATCGCCAAAAAGGATTTGAGAAACTGTTTTGGGAAATTTTCGAGCAGTCTTACGACAAGAAAATTCGTGAAAAACAGCTGGAGCTATAACGGTGAACAAGCGGTCTTTTGTCCTGCTGATGCTACTGACGGTATTAACCGCGTGTAGCTCATCAGAAAAGTATGAGCCAGCCACACAGCCGACCAAGGTAACGTTCAGTCTCGTTAGTGATGAAGGTACTAACCCTAATATTTGGGGTGAAGCGTCGCCGATAGAGGTTCAAGTGTTTGAGCTCAAAGATGATTCGATGTTTATGTCTGCCGATTATGACCAAGTAAAAGCCGACTACAAAAAAGCGTTACGCAGCAATTTTATCGCCAATTACGATTATGTAATGACACCAGGCCAGTTTAAGTTTGTGAACGCGTTCGAGATTGATGAAGGCACGAACTACATTGGGGTCATGGCGCATTTTGCTGAACCTGAGCTGAGTGAATGGAAAAAGGCCGTAAAAGTGCTTAACAAAGGTAGGGAATACCATCTTTTGATGTATTTCAAAGACTACGATGTAAAACTGGAAAGGGTGGAATAACAAGATGTTTGCGCGTAATCGTGTCATTTGGAATGAAGGTCTATTCATTAAACCGCAGCATTTCCAGCAGCAGCAACGCTATTTTGAATATCATATTGATGAACGCATCTCATCAGTCAGTGGCTACCTTTACGGAGTATCAGAGTTATCACTTAACCCTGAATATCTCTCTTTTGGTCGTATCGCGATCGAACGTGCGGTCGGCATTATGCCTGATGGAACCGTTTTCCGTATTCCTCAGGAAGATGTGCTGCCCGATGCGCTTGAGATTGCCGATGCTTCGCTTGCAAACCAGTTGGTCTATTTAGCGGTGCCACTTCGCAGTGAATCGTTAATGGAGATTAACTGGCCTGAGGAGCGTGGAACCGGGCGTTATTTAAGCAATCGTCTAGAAGTACGTGATGTGCATACCGTGCGCGGTGACACCACGACGCTAGATGTCTCACCTGTTCGTGTGCAGTTGATGCTTGAAAAAGAAGACAGAAGCTCTTATGCCTCAATTGCGATCGCTCGTATTTTAGAAAAACGTCCTGATGGCAGTGTCGTGCTCGATCCGGATTTTATTCCGTGCCATCTTAATGTTGCGAGCAATGCGGCTTTGCACCGTTTTATTAACGAAATATCTGGGTTAATGCGCGAACGTGCCAAAAACATTGCTCAACGTATCAGTTCTCCCTCTCAAGGCGGGGTCGCGGATGTGTCTGATTTTATGTTGTTGCAAGCTCTGAATCGTCTACAACCCCAGATGCAACACTTGGCAGAGCTACGCAGTTTGCACCCGGAACGTTTATTTGAGTGCCTGTCATGCGTATGTGGAGAATTGGCTACATTTACCGATGAAAGTCGTTTACCACCGAGCATCCCGAGCTACAACCATGAAATGCCGACCCACTCTTTTGGGCCGCTGATCCGCAACTTAAGACAGAGCCTAAGTATCGTGCTTGAGCCTAGAGCGGTCTCGATTCAGTTGGATAAACGTAAGTACGGCCTGATGGTTGCCCCAATCCACGACCCTCAACTGGTTGAAAGCGCAGAATTCATCATCGCGGTGAAAGCACGCATGCCATTAGATGAACTGCGTCGTCTCTTTACTCAGCAGACCAAAGTATCGTCAGTGGAGAAAATCCGCGAGCTCATTTCACTGCAATTACCGGGCATTCCAATTACACCGTTACCAGTGGCACCAAGGCAGCTGCCTTACCACGCCGGTTATACCTATTACCAATTGGATAAAACCAGCTCAGCATGGTCGATGTTAGGTCGCTCAAGTGGTTTTGCTTTCCATGTCGCGGGTGCGTTTGAAGATCTTGACCTGCAATTCTGGGCGATTAGGAGCTGATGATGGCCATTGATAAAAAAAACACCCAATACAGCGGTCTGCTTTTTGACAGCGTCGAGCAGATCAACCACGACCAAGATTACTGGTTTCAACTGCGTGGTGATAACCCTAATGTTTTGATTGATGCAGCTACCCCTCTGTTTGGTTTGTCGCTGCGGGTACGCAGCTTGTCAGAGTGCGAAAACATTGAGCAGATCTACAAACAGACGGTAGAAGAGATTAAAGCGATTGAAATCGAGCTTGCCGAGCAAGGGTTTGAGCATGCGATTTTGATGGCTTATCGCTACATTCTGTGTGCGTTTTTGGATGAAGCCGTCATGGGAACCGAGTGGGGTGCATCCAGTGTGTGGGCTGAACATTCTATGCTGTCTCGTTTCCACAGTGAGACTTGGGGCGGCGAAAAAGTGTTTACCATATTAAGTCGCTTGGAAGGTGAACCTAAACGTTATCGCGCGTTGCTAGAGTTTATCTATCAATGCCTAGTGTTAGGTTTTGAAGGTAAATACCGTGTGATGGAAAGTGGCCACAACGAGCGTGAAAAGGTGATCAGTCGTTTACATGACACCGTCAGTTCGTTGGATGAAAACGAGCCGAAAGAACTGACCTCCGCCACGGACCATGTGGTGAAATCAAAATATAAGTTAAGCAGGCAGTTACCGGTTTGGTCAGTGCTGCTTGGTTTTGTCATTATTTGGGTCGGTGTGTTTTTAGGCTATTCCTATTTACTGCATAGCCAATCGGCAGACGTATTAAACCAATTGAACCAAATACTCTAATTATAAAAGGCTAGGTGATTGTAGTGATCCGTATTGAATTACCCACATTAATTTCAAAACTCAATGAACAGAGTAAGCTAGCCCTAGAGCAAGCCGCTTCATTATGTATTGAACGTCAGCACCCAGAAGTGACCTATGAGCATTTCCTGCATGTGCTGTTAGAGAACCCACTTTCGGATGTGCGTGTGATAGCTAAGCACGCTAACTTAGATGTGGAAACCGTAAAACAAGCCATCAGTGCCAGTTACGCTCGTGAGCAAGTGTTAGATACCTATCCAGCATTCTCGCCACTGTTGGTTGAGCTATTGCAGGAAGCTTGGTTGCTTTCTACCACTGAGCTGAATCAGAATCAGCTTCGTTCAGGTGTGGTGTTTTTAGCCGCATTGATGCGCGCTGATCGTTACCTACCACTTAAACTAATCCGTCTTTTTGAACACATCAACAAAGAGAGCCTAAACAAAGGGTTTGATACGCTGTTGCAAGACTCTTCCGAGTCGGCGGTTGAAAAAAGCAAAGCGGGTTCTCAAGCTCCTGCCGCGCTGGATGCAGCGTCATCTTCGCCACTGCATAAATACTGCACCAATGTCACGGCGCAAGCGCGTAACGGCGAACTTGACCCAGTATTGTGTCGTGAAAACGAACTCAATTTGATGATCGACATCTTGTGTCGTCGTCGTAAAAACAACCCCATCGTTGTGGGAGACGCTGGTGTCGGTAAAAGCGCCATGATTGAAGGACTTGCATTGCGCGTCGTTGCGGGCAATGTGCCGACACAGCTGCAAAATGTAGAGTTGTGCTCACTCGATCTCGGCTTGTTGCAAGCGGGTGCTTCAGTCAAAGGTGAATTTGAAAAACGTCTTAAAGGCGTGATTGACGCGATCAAAACCTCGCCTAAACCGATCATTTTGTTTATCGATGAAGCGCATACCTTAATTGGTTCTGGCAACCAAGAGGGTGGTAGTGATGCGGCCAACTTGCTCAAGCCGGCTCTTGCGCGAGGCGAGCTCAGTACTGTCGCAGCCACCACATGGAAAGAGTACAAAAAGTATTTTGAAAAAGATCCTGCGCTGACTCGTCGTTTCCAGTTAGTGAAATTAGAAGAGCCGAGCATCAGCCAAGCAGTAGATATTCTGCGCGGCTTGAATCGTGTCTACGAAAAAGCCCATAACGTATTGATTACTGATGATGCATTGAAAGCCGCCGCCGAGCTTTCAGCGCGTTACATTTCAGGTAGACAACTGCCGGATAAAGCGATTGATGTGTTGGATACTGCTTGCGCGCGTATTGCAATTAATATCACCACACCGCCGAAGCGCTTAGCGCAACTAGAGACCGCTTGCCATCAACGTCAACTTGAAATTGATATGCTTGAGCGTGCTCAATATTTAGGTCAAGTGGTTGATTCGCATCGCTTGGATGAGCTATGTAGCCAAGAAATGGCCGATGAAGCTGAAAAAGCGGCCTTGACTCAAAGCTGGCAAGAGCAAAAAGCGATCATTGAGCGCATTATTACCCTACGCGATCAGCTCTTAGATGGCTCTGAGGAGCATGGCGAGCAGACCCAAGTTGAGCGTGATGAGTTACTTGTTCAATTGCAGGCGCAATATCGAGCGTTAGAAGAGATCCCTCATAATGATCGCCTCATGCATCCACAAGTCGATGCTCAGCAAATAGCGGAAGTAATTGCGGACTGGACGGGCGTGCCCGTTGACCAAATGAACAGCGATGAGCTGCATAAAATCACCCACCTAACGGCTATTTTAGGTGAGGCAATCAAAGGGCAAGATACTGCGATTGAGCGTGTTCACCGTAACTTATTA
This sequence comes from Vibrio sp. V01_P9A10T6, assembly GCF_963877065.1. Lineage (NCBI taxonomy): Bacteria > Pseudomonadati > Pseudomonadota > Gammaproteobacteria > Vibrionales > Vibrionaceae > Vibrio > Vibrio sp. V01_P9A10T6. Next base: position 9,645 of record NZ_CAWNTB010000166.1, on the reverse strand, counting down.
ACGGCGCGCGCGGATTTGCGCCGTCCGGGGCGTCCAAAAGGTTCCTTCCTACTCGTGGGTCCAAGTGGTGTTGGTAAAACCGAAACTGTGGTGCAACTGGCGCAACAACTTTATGGTGGTAAACAATTTTTAACCACTATCAACATGTCGGAATATCAAGAAAAGCATACCGTTTCACGTTTGATTGGTTCGCCCCCGGGTTATGTTGGTTATGGTGAGGGCGGTATTCTTACCGAAGCGATTCGTAAAATGCCGTACTCTGTGGTGCTGTTAGACGAAGTTGAAAAAGCACACCCAGAAGTGCTTAATATTTTCTACCAAGCCTTTGATAAAGGTGAGTTAGCCGATGGTGAAGGTCGAGTGATCGACTGCCAAAACATCGTCTTCTTCCTCACCTCGAATTTAGGTTACCAAACCATAGTCGATTACGCGCAGCAGCCTCAGTTGCTTGATGAGCAGCTTTACCCAGAACTTGCGGCTTTCTTCAAACCCGCCTTACTGGCTCGTATGGAGATTATTCCGTATCTACCGCTCAGCAAAGACGTGCTAGAGCAGATTGTTCGTGGCAAGTTAACCCGCCTTGAGCAGCTCTTTAAACAGCGTTATGCCGCTGACGTGGTGATTGAAGATAGCTTGATCGAAGAGATCTTAAGCCGTGCCACGCGCTCTGAAAATGGGGCTCGTATGCTGGAAGCGATCATCGAAGGTCAATTACTACCACCGATTTCATTAGCTTTGTTAAATAAATTGGCTGATAAACAACCAGTGCAACGCATCTATTTAGCGGCGGAAGAGGGTGAGTTTATTGGAGAGGTTGAGTGATCATGAGTCACTGGTTAGCTTACGCAACCGAGCTTGTTGTCGCGAGAAAGCCTAGCCAATTGGCCGCATTGTTTGTAGAAACGCTGCGCCGAGAGCTAAGGCTCGATACTTGCTTGTTACTGGTTCCCAGTTCAGACGGCCGTACCTTAGTGCCACAGGATAACCCGCTGAATTTAAGCTGGTCGGTCACCGATTTTGATTGTCCGTTTGCCCATGTATTGCAATCGGCCAAATCGATGCACTTAACCGCTGATGAATTGGTCTTTTGGCAATCGAATCGCCTGTTTAGTCAACTCACTAGCCGGGTTGGCATGTTAGATAGCGTGGTTGTACACCCGTTACCGAATGGGGATACACAAGTTCAGTCTATTTTGCTATTGATTGGTGAAACCCATACCTTGGAAGGCCTATTTGAGCAGCCAGATTTTATCAAGTATGTGGATGTTTTTTGCCATCAGTGGTCGTTGCTTAATGAGATGCAACGGGAAGAACAAAATCGACAAAGCTTATCGGAATCCTTGTCTGACGTTCAGCGTGACAACGCTCGTCGTTCATTAATTGCGAGCCTCTCTGAAACCTTAATCGGTAACAGTTTGGCGATGAAAAAATTAAGAGAGCAGATCATCAACGCCGCGCCATCACAGCTTTCAGTGATGGTGCAAGGTGAAACAGGGACAGGTAAAGAGTTGGTCGCGCAAGCGGTGCACCAACTCTCGCCCCGTAAACAAGCGCCATTTGTTGCTATTAACTGCGCGGCTATCCCTGAAAACTTATTGGAAAGTGAACTGTTCGGCTACTGCAAAGGGGCGTTTTCCGGCGCGGATAGCGATAAACAAGGGTTGATTGCGCAAGCCGATGGCGGAACCCTGTTTTTGGATGAAATCGGTGATATGCCCTTGAGCCTGCAAGCCAAATTACTGCGGGTATTGGAATCTCGATCTTTTCGGCCGATTGGCGGTAAAAACGAACAATCTTCTGATTTTCGTTTGGTTTCAGCAACGCATGTCAATCTCCTCGAACAAGTGCGTAATAAATCGTTTCGTCAGGATCTTTATTACCGCTTATTTCAGTACCCGATCACTTTGCCACGCCTTGCGGCAAGGATGGATGATATTGAACGGCTTAGCCAACATTTTGTACGCAGCTTTAATCAACAGCATGCAACCAACATTCGGGGTGTGCACTATAAAGCGATCGATTGCCTAAAACGTTATGACTTTCCCGGTAATGTGCGTGAACTCAAGCACCTTATTGAATTTGGTTGTGCGCAAACACTGGATGGCACACAGGTGGAGGAGTCCTGCTTTACACAACGTTTAGCATACACTAAAGCCGATCAGCCGCCAGAGACTGAACGACATGGGCATAAGGTCGCTAAAGCTGAGCCCGGTGTCAGTCGAGTGGTGGATGATTTAAAACAAGCGGTGAATGAATTTGAGTCTCGTATTATCCGTGAGCGCCTCCAATATTTTGCTGGTGACAGGGCCAAAGCGGCCCAAAGCCTCGGTATTCCCAAGCGGACCTTGGCCTATAAATGCCAAAAATTGGAGATTAAAACACCATGAATAAACGGTTGTTTAGGCTCACAGTTTGCCTCTCTATGACGCTGTATTTCCCCATGGCGAATGCGGAAAATGACGCTATAGCACAAGCAGAGCAATGCACGACGATAACATCTCGGTTAGAGCGATTGAGCTGTTTTGACCACCTGTTTAAAACGCCTTCTGACGTGGTGATGCCTCAAGCGGCAACGCCCAATGCGCCGCTATCTTGGCAACGCGCTTTTGATAGCATCAGCCAGTATCAAGACGGGGAAGCAAGTCACTTAACCGTTGAGGGCGACGATGATAAAGGGAATGCGTGGATTACTTTGGTTGCGTTAAATCAAAATACAAAGTTTGACGATAACGCTAAACCTGTGCTGCTGATGAGCTGTATCGACAATTTGAGTCGAGTGGAATTGGCGTTTCCTAGCGCGATTGATGATCCTCGCATCCAAGTGTCGATTGCTAATATGCAGGCACAATCTTGGCGTAGTGACGATTTAGGTTTGCTCTTTTCCTCAGGCAGAGGCATGCCAGCGATTGAGATGATGAAAGCGATGGCGCGAGAAAATCGCCTTGTGCTGCGTTCAAACTCTCCTTTTGTTGATGGATTGCAGTTTGATGCGAGCGAGCTTTCGCAATCATTAACGGCACTAAAAACACGCTGTGGTTGGTAAGGAGTTCCAATGGAGTTAACCGATTATCGCCGCTGTATTACTCAGCCTATTCAAGCCGATAACCCTGTGGGTGAGCGGCTGATTGATGATCCACTGTTTGATTTTGTTGAAGATCAAATGATGAAAGTGGGGTCACTCTCCCACGCTAGCGTGCAATGGGATGAAGTCGAACACAGTACGCTCAAACTGCTCAGCGAAAAAAGTAAAGATCTCAAATTATTGATCTACCTGTTGCAGTGTCTGCATAACCAAGTCACACCGCTACGTTTCACTACGTCGCTGCAGCTGCTGAGCGATTTCATGTCCCTTTACTGGGAAGATTGCTTCCCTGCGCCAGGTAAAAGAGGCAGTTTGCCACGTCGCAAATTCTTCAGCCAGATTGTGCAGCGGTTAGCCTTAGTCATCGACAAGTTAGATTTCGCACAATTTGATGGGCCAGATCGTGATGAGTTAAACACCGCGATCGACGCGCTACAGCAAGCGACTACTCAAGCCGGACTGATGTCTGAAAGCGTTGAAAGTCTAGTGGCTAAAGTTCAAGCCCAACTGCGCCGTGCAACAGAACGTGAGCAAGCGACTCAACATGTGCAAGAGACTCCGGCGGTTGAACGTAAAACCACCACCCAGAGCGCCATCTCAGTCGACAGTTCAAGTGACAAAGCCACTAAGCAGACCTTATTAAAGGTGGCTGAGTTTTTGTCTGAACAAGAGTTCGGCATTGCCTTGGCAATACGAGTCAGGCGTTTTGCCGTGTGGTCAAGTATTACCTCATTACCTGAGCACGACGTCAGCGGTGAAACACTGTTACGGGCGATGGCGCAAGAACGAATCAAAGAGTATCACGACCAAATGCGTAGCCCAGATTTAGCCTTATGGCGCAAGGTAGAGCAGAGTTTAACCATGGCACCTTACTGGTTTGAAGGGCAAATGATGAGCTATCAAATCGCGCAAAGCTTAGGCCAAAAGGCGTGGAGTGAAGCCATTTTGAGTGAAAGCCAGCAGTTTGTGGCACGTCTACCTGCACTGCTCGAGTTGAAATTCAAAGGAGGCGAGCCTTTTGTCAATGCGAGCGTAAAAGAGTGGCTACTCAGCCAGCAGCAAAGTAGCGCCCAAGGCCAAGTAGCAGGTGATTGGCAAGACAAACGCAAAGAGGCGTTTAGCTTAGCGAAAGAGGGAGGCATTGCGGTGGCGCTCTCTATGCTCAACGATGGTCTGGTTAGCGCCAGTGAGCCAAGGGATAAATTCTATTGGCGGTTATTATCGGCTGATTTGTTAAATAGCAATAATTTAGATGCGATGGCGAAAGAACAGTACCAAACGTTACATGCTCAGGTTAGCACCATGAGCGTTACCGATTGGGAACCCTCATTAGTTGAGCAATTAGAACAATACACAACGTCAGAGTAAACGAAGGACACAAACCCATGTGGAAATTTATTGTTGGGATCGCAAGAAAGTTAACACCGGGCATTGCCGCGGCGATGCCTATTTTGCTATTTAGCACATTCATTCTATTGAATGTTGCGATTTGGTGGGCAGGCCCTTGGCTAGAGATCGCGGGTAATAAGCCACTTGAATCGATAACCGCTCGCGCAGTGGCAAGTAGCTTGTTCACTTTAGGTGCCTTGGCCGTTTGGGGTGTGTGGCAGTGGCGAAAATTGCAAGGTTTTAAAGCCGAGCAAAAACGTGAAGATCAGCTTCGCCAAGATCCAATTAAAGCCTATGAAGAGCGCCAAGAGGTTGAGCTGAACCAAGTGATGGTCAGCATGAAAGAGAACCTCAATAAACGTAATTATCTTTATGCGTTGCCATGGTATTTAGTGCTCGGTTTGGAAAATGCCGGTAAAACCAGCCTCATCAACCGCTCTGGGCAAAACTTTGTTTTTTCTTCGGTAATGCGAGCCTCGGGTCAAAAAAGTGAAAACCCGTATTCGTTTGATTGGTGGATTGGCGATGAATCGGTATTGATTGATCCAGATGGAGAGCTACTGACACAAGGTAACCACAGCAATGATAACGATGGTGCGATGGAGCGCCGTTTGTGGCTTCATTTTGTTAATTGGTTGGAGAGAACGCGTAGCCGTCGTCCACTCAACGGTATCGTTTTAGCGTTAGACGTTTCTCACTTAGCAACCGCAACTGCAACCGAGCGTAAAGCTTACGCCAATTTATTGCGTGCTCGTTTACGTGAATTGATGGAGACGTTATCCACGCGTCTACCTGTCTATATTGCATTGACGAAATTGGATTTATTACACGGTTTTGAACCTTTCTTTAAACATTACTCGCGCAGTCAGCGTGAAGATGTGCTGGGCTTTACCTTTTCGCTCGACTCTATTGATGACTTGGATAACTGGCTCAACGAGTTTTCAAAAGACTACAGTCAGTTTGTTGAGCGCATTAATGATGTGTTGCCGCACGCCGTTTCTGTACCTATGGATCTCGAAGAGCGCAATGCTATTTATAGTTTCACGCGTCAAATTTCTGGTTTAAAAGAGATCTTATTACAATTTTTCAACGATGCATTGGCCAGTGATCAGTTCTCTACGTCGGCTTTGGTGCGTGGTGCGTATTTCACTTCTGTGTATCAACAGGGCGTACCCACAAACGCATTTGATGATGCTGCTTCACGTCGTTACGGGCTAGATCATGCGATCAACAAAGCGCAGCAAGCCAAAAACTCAACGGTTTATTTCACACAAAAACTGTTTAATAACATCATCTATCCTGAAGCTGGGCTTGCCTCAGATAATTTTCGTGTTGCGAAGCAAAAACGGCGCTTGATTGGTTTGTCAGTAGTGGCTTGTTCTATTGCAACTGTGTTATTAGTCGGCACTTGGCATCGTTATTACCTTAGTAACGTGAAGCATTCTGATGCGGTGTTAGCGAAAGTAAACGAGTACAAAAACGAGTTCCCCTCTAATCTTTATTTAGCCTCTCAGCAAGATGTTCTCGTGCCGCTCAATAAAATTCGTGAAGCGACGTTAGAGTTTGGCTTCTTCCGTGATAAACCACAGTACATTTCCGATTTTGGTTTGTACCAAGGCCACACGATTGGTCCAATGGTTGAAGCGACCTATTTGAATCTATTGGAAAACCGATTTTTACCTCTGCTAATGGCTGATGTCGTTGTGCAGCTTAACCAAGCCAAAACAGATGAAGAGAAGCTGGCCGTGCTGCGTGTTTATCGCATGATGGTAGATAAAAGTGGCCGCTATAAGGATTATGTACTCGATTATTTCTCCAAATACTGGCAGCAAGAGTTCGCTGGGCAACGTGTGATCCAAGAAGAACTACTGGGGCATTTAGACTACGCCATGTTACACACGGATTTAGCGGGTGATCGCGCTCGCGGTGATCGCAATGCAGAGTCGGTGATGAAGCCTTATGATCAGGTGGTGGCGAAAGTGCAGTCTGATCTTGGTTCTATGCCTAACGATCAACGTGTTTACCGTAATTTGAAGTTGAATGCACAAACGGTTCTTGGCCCCTCGATCAATTTACGCAACTTGATTGGCCCCGTCTTTGATGTGGTTTTTGAAGAGCGAGTGGTCAACAGCAGCTCGCTGTATATTCCGCAAATGCTCACCAAAAAAGGGTTTGAAGATTACTTCATGCCGCAATCAGAATCCGTTTCTGAGCTGGCCTTGATCGACAGTTGGGTACTAGGGCAATCCAAATCGGCTCAATTTAGCGAAGCGGATAAGCATGACCTTCGTAACAAAATCCGCAGCTTGTATGTGGCGGACTACACCAATACCTGGCGTGCGGCTCTTAATGAAATCAGCGTTAAGTATTTTAGCGACATCAATGACGCGGTGTCAGTATTAGAAAACTTTACTGGCAACATTGAACCGATGCAGCGTTTGCTTCGCACTTTAGAAAGCAATACTCAAATGTATGCCAGTGTGCCTAAAGATGAAGCCGCGCAAAAAGAGCTGTTAAAAAATCCAAAATACAAAGTTGCTTCGCAGATTGATGCGCCCTTTGCTGAACTAAACGCTATGCTCAAGCCAGTCGGTGATAAGCCAGCGTACATAAATGAAGTATTAGTGGCGGTGGAAGAGTTACAAAATTACCTCAAATCTATTCAAGAAGCGCCAGATGTTGGTATGGCTGCGCTGGATGCCACCAAAGCACGCGTAAAATTAGTGAACGCTGATCCAATTTACACGGTGAAACGTATTGCATCAGGTTTGCCTAAACCGCTCGATACAATGGTGTCTAAACTGGCGGATGAGAGTTGGTATGTTGTCAAACAAGAAGCGATTAAGCACCTTGAAGTTCGTTGGCATGATGATGTTTACAAAACCTTTGAAGAGAAATTGGCTGGGCGCTATCCATTTAATGAGTCTTCCAACAAAGACAGTTCTCTTTCTGACTTTGAAGCGTTTTTTGCGCCCAACGGCACATTAGACAACTTCTACAACAACCAGCTAAGAATGTTTGTGGAAGAAAATATTGCGGTCAATGATGACGATAACGCGCAGTCGATTATTCGCAAAGACGTTCTAGAACAGCTCAAGCAGGCGAAGAAAATTCAGCAAGCTTTCTTTAACCGCAAAGGGGTCTTAGACGTTAGTTTCTCGGTTGAACCGTTACGCTTGAGTAACAACAAACGCCGCAGTGTGCTGAATGTTGATGGTCAATATCTCGCTTATAGTCACGGCCCAAGAGACAGTGTCGAGTTGATTTGGCCAAATACGCTGCGTGATTCTGCGATCTCTAAAGTAACGTTAGTGCCGACTAAAAATAATATGTCGCCACGAAGTATTAATATCCAAGGCCCGTGGGCATTTTTCCGCTTGCTTGAACAAGGTGATGTGGTGGGTGCTAGTTCCACGTCGGTTGACTTTAAGTTTGCAGTTGACGGTGGTGAGATGATTTATCGACTCAATTCAGAGGCAGATATTAACCCATTCACCGAGCGGTTATTTAAGTCATTCAAACTCTCGAAAACCCTTTACTAAAATAATAGTGAGGAGCGATTGGTCATCGCTCCTCAACTCACTTAGGACGCTGTAGTCATGTCCAATATTGTATTTATCGACCACGCTCGTTTTCATTTGATAGATGATGCTGCCGCTGTTCGTCACATTGATGCCTACCAAAAGGTGAGAGATGAGATCAATCGTCGTAACAACCCATTATCAGGTGGTCCAGACTGGGCTGTGGTGAAAGTTGCTTGTGAAACATTAGCAAAAGGCCCGGGGATTGACCTTTTGCTGTGCGGTTATTACACCGTAGCCTGTTTAAAAATGCAGGGCTTAGCGGGATACGCCAATGGTGTTGAACTGCTGTGTTGCTGCTTAAGTAATTTGCCAAAACCGGACGTAAAATCGGCGAAAATGCGCAAGGAAGTGCTCGATTGGGTTAATGCTCGTGTAGTGCGGGAGTTAAAAGATCTGCGTCCGAATCATGAAGCACTGCGTGATTTATACCGTTGTGAGCGCTTTTGTGAGCGTATGCATGCCATTTTAGAGCTGCAACAGCCGGACTATTTGGTTGATTTCGAAGGAGTAGGTTTTGCTATTTTTGAACATATTGATCGTTTAGAAACGCAATATCATTCGCTGCTAAAGCGCCATACCCAAACGGAACAGGTTGAGCAGGTGCGTAATCAAAAGCGCTCACGTGTTACGCATGTGGCCGCTTTTATATCCGGTGTTCTTGGTGTTGTGATGGTGTATGGGGCCGTCACTTATTTGCCGTTTTTCAACTCAATATCTTATGCAACCAACCTAAGGTTACCTGCTTTACATACGCCAGAGCAGGTCAATGCGTTTCAACAGGCTAACTCGCCAGCCAAGCTTGAACAGTTGTCAAATGAGATTGTGCCATTGTACCGAGAGGCGATTGAGCAAAAAATGGCGCGCTCTTTTGAATCGGCTCGTGTTGAAGCCCAGCAAGTGTTGGATGCGTTATTGCAACTTTATCCCCAAACCGAATCGGTGCTGGAGGTTGATCAAGCGTTTGCCGATGCTAAGCGTGAAGCTCTGCAACAAACTGAGCGCTTTATGGAGCGTTTTAGTGAAACGCGAACCAAGATGGCTAACATCGCGCTGCTCGCGCAAAAAGGAAAATTAACCGAACTGCAAAGACAAACCAAATCGTTGGAGGAGTTCGCTATTAGTTTGTCTCCTATTTACGGGAGAGCTGCATATGTCGAAGAGTTGCTCAAAAAAGGTGATGTTGTACAGGCTGAACAGGAGTTTATGATTCTGAAGCAGCGGCTTAATAATTTGAGCTGGAAAATGGCCGAGCTCGACAAGCAGTTTGAGCATTTGACTGTGACACATAATCAGGAAGCTCAGACTCAATAAGCTGAGCAACAATTGGTTATTGAAGGGCAACTTTTTGCTCATATCAGGCAGTTTGTTGCCTTTGTCAATCGAGCTGTTTATAAGCTCATGAATATAAAAGAAAAATATCTGGCACTGCACTTGCTGTACTAGTGTTATTTTGCGATGAAAGAGTGGAAGGGAAAAAGATGGCAAGGTTAAGTTTTAGGCTCACCGTGGAGGGTTTGGCAGACGACACGTTAGTGGTGCGTGAATACCAAGGCGTGGAATCGCTGTCTGATAGCGCGCAAGCGGGCCTGC
>NZ_CAWNTB010000165.1:0-23554 GCF_963877065.1 Vibrio sp. V01_P9A10T6 | reverse complement strand
GATCAGTGCTAGGTAGCCGTACTGTTCCAATAACGGCTGCATTGAGAGGAGCAGTTGATTGATAGGTTGCAAAGCGGGTATCCACCATCGAAAGTTTGAGGTTATTTAATACGCTGGTTCTTGGTTTGAATCAACGTCATCGTGTGATAATGCCCATTTCTTGGCTCTTAAAATAGAATACGTTGTGGTTAGTACCTTCAAATTAGCTGAAAATCATCAGCAAATTTGTTGTGGTTTCTATGCTCTTTTGGCGTAGTACACTGCTTAAAAATCAAGAGGAGTTATTTTATGTTTCATGCCCATGTTTATTTTGATCTCGCAGAGCAAGCGAAAGCACAACGCGTACAACAAAAAATTGCCCAACAACGACATGATGTACAAGCCATGTTTGGCTTAGTACCAAGGCTTGTTGGCCCGCACTTAAAGCCGATGTTTGAAGTACACCTTGCTGACAATAGCCACGGATTTATTGAGTGGTTAGATGAACATCGGGAAGGTCTTAGCGTGTTGATCCATCCAGTTTCTGGAGACGATAGGTATGACCATTCTGAGGGGCAAGTTCTGTGGTTAGGAGAGGCTTTAGGAGTGAACTTGGCCGTATTACGTTAGAGGATGCCTATCAAATTAATAGCCACAGTGAATTAGTGTTTAATGCTCATCTTGTCTAGTCTTTACATGAAGCAACAGAGCACAATAATTGTGGCAAGGTTTTAAATAAAAAAGTTTTTCGACCAAGTCGTGACTGCTGGCACATTACCTCCCGTTGTTATTGCATATACATAATGTTGTTCTAAGTTTTGTTGCATTTGAATTTAATACAGAGAATGTTCAGTCAATATCGACTGTGCTGAGTGTTTTTAGAATAAATCAAGCACACTTAAATAGCCGCAGTAATGCGAAGCAAGGAGAACGCAATGGAGAATAAAGGTATGAATTCGGGCGGTAAATGCCCTGTCATGCACGGCGGAGTAACTTCTGCTGAACTATCGAACATGGATTGGTGGCCAAAATCACTGAATCTTGACATTCTTCACCAGCACGACGTGAAAACCAACCCAATGGGTGCGGATTTTAATTACCGCGATGCGCTAAAAACATTGGATGTTGATGCCTTGAAAAAAGATCTCAAAGCACTGATGACCAATAGCCAAGAGTGGTGGCCTGCCGACTGGGGGCATTACGGCGGTTTGATGATCCGCATGGCATGGCATTCTGCAGGTACTTACCGAATTGCAGATGGTCGAGGTGGTGCGGGCTCTGGCAACCAGCGTTTTGCTCCGCTTAACTCGTGGCCTGATAACGCCAATTTAGATAAAGCTCGTCGCTTATTGTGGCCAATCAAACAAAAATACGGCAACAAAATCAGTTGGGCGGATCTGATGATCTTGGCGGGTAATATGGCTTATGAATCCATGGGGCTTAAAACCTTTGGTTTCGCTTTTGGTCGTGAAGATATTTGGCACCCAGAAAAAGACACTTATTGGGGCTCAGAAAAAGAGTGGCTAGCGCCAAGTGGCGGAGAAAATAGCCGCTATTCCGGTCAGCGCGATCTAGAAAACCCGCTTGCTGCCGTGATGATGGGCCTGATTTATGTAAACCCTGAAGGCGTTGACGGTAATCCAGACCCGCTTAAAACCGCACATGACATGCGCGTCACTTTTGAGCGCATGGCAATGAATGATGAAGAAACCGTGGCGCTGACAGCGGGTGGGCATACGGTGGGTAAAGCGCATGGTAATGGTAGCGCTGCGGACTTAGGACCAGATCCTGAAGGGGCGGACTTGCACGAACAAGGCTTGGGTTGGAATAACCACACCAGCCGCGGCATTGGCCGTAATACCGTTACCAGTGGTATTGAAGGTGCATGGACTACGCACCCAACCCAGTGGGATAACGGCTTCTTCCACCTGTTGTTTACCTACGAATGGCAACTGACGAAGAGCCCTGCTGGCGCGTGGCAGTGGGAGCCAATCAACATCAAAGAGGAAGATAAACCGGTTGATGTGGAAGACCCAAGCATTCGCTATAACCCCATGATGACCGATGCCGATATGGCGCTGAAGATGGATCCTGAATATCGCAAGATCTCAGAGCGCTTCTACAAAGACCCAGCGTATTTCTCTGAAGTGTTTGCGCGAGCTTGGTTTAAGCTTACTCACCGCGATATGGGGCCTAAAGCGCGCTACTTTGGCCCTGATGTTCCGGCAGAAGATCTCATTTGGCAAGATCCCATCCCCGCAGGTCGTAAAGATTATGATGTGAATGCAGTCAAAGCAAAAATAGCGGCCAGCGGCTTAAGCATCAGTGAGATGGTCAGCACCGCATGGGATAGTGCTCGTACTTTCCGTGGTTCCGATAAACGTGGTGGCGCTAACGGTGCGCGCATTCGCTTGGCTCCTCAAAAAGATTGGCAAGGTAATGAGCCAGAAAGACTTAGCAAAGTGTTGACTGTCCTGGAGAAAATTGCCGCTGAAGCGGGTATTAGCATCGCCGATACCATTGTTTTGGCGGGTAACGTCGGTGTTGAACAAGCGGCCAAAGCGGCAGGCGTTAATATTACTGTGCCTTTTACTACCGGACGTGGTGATGCAACGCTTGAACAAACGGATGTGGAATCGTTTGATGTGCTTGAGCCATTGGCGGATGGTTTCCGTAACTGGCAAAAGAAACATTACGTGGTTAACCCAGAAGAGATGCTGCTAGATAAAGCGCAACTATTGCGCCTGACCGCCCCAGAAATGACCGTATTGATTGGTGGATTGCGAGTGCTCGGTACAAACTATGGCGGCAGTCAACATGGTGTATTGACAGACAGTGTTGGGGCGTTGACTAACGATTTCTTCGTTAACCTCACCGACATGAATTACACTTGGAAGCCAACAGGCCGTAACTCTTACGATATGGTTGAGCGTAAGAGCGGTAAAACAAAATGGACAGCGACTCGTGTTGATTTGGTGTTTGGCTCAAACTCCATTTTGCGCTCATACGCTGAAATTTACGCGCAGGACGATAACAAAGAGAAGTTCGTCAAAGACTTTGTCGCTGCTTGGACCAAAGTCATGAACGCCGATCGCTTCGACGTGTTGTAAACCCTCTTCATTCAGTAATCTTGATATTAAGGCCCTCTTAGCGAGGGCCTTGTGGTGTCTCGGTTTTCTCTCTAAACGGCTTGTTTATAAAAGAGACTAGTCCCCAAAAAACGAGTGTTTCTAAAAACAGACGGAACCTAAAAACAGATGGTATCTAAAAAATAGAGGGCATCTAGGAAGCATCACACAGCGATATATTTTATTGTAATTCCAAGTGCGCCAGTGTTTTGAAGTGCTTGAAGGTTTCGCATTGCGACAGACTTTTGCCTAATTTTTTATTAATCAGCACTTGGAAAAGATCATACAGCCCCATCGCCTCTTCATAGTCACATTTACTTAAGGCGAGGAAAAAGATCAGATAGGCTTTTTCACCATTACCCCATTCAATTCCACGCGGTGCAGCGACGGTGTAAACCATCGAACGTTTAGCAAAGAGTTCAATTGAGTGAGGTAGAGCAATGTATTCGCCCATCATGGTTGAAACCAAACTCTCTCGCTCTTGCAGTGAAGCTCGGTATCCTTCCTCTACCAACTCCGTTGATTCAAGATGCGAGCAAACCTGCTCAAAGAGGTGTGATTGCTCAATGACGTCATCAAGGTAGAGAAATTGAGCCTTGGAAAAATACTTATCCAAAAGATAAGAGTGCGTGCGATCAACCAACACTTGTTTGCCCAGTTCTTCCAATTGATGTTGGGTAGGGAAGGGGTCAACCACAAAGCTCTGAATCTCTCTATTGGCTAAGGGCATGGTGGTAATAATGAGGTCCGCTTGCGTGGCATCAGCGGTGATCAACTGTTCAGGGGAATAAACCGTTTTCATATCCAATTGCGGATACTGGCGGCGGATGATCGCTTCTAGCCCAAGTGTTGCGGCATTACCGGCGTCGCAATACAGGAGCGCTTTGGGTGTACGGTGACCTAAATGGTAATTACGTTCAAGCCCCACACCAATGTGAATCACAAGATAGCCTATTTCGTGCTGTGTCATGCAGTAACCCGTCTCTCTGATCCAGTCTGCGATGGCCGATAAGGTAATACTGTAAGCGAGTGGGTAGTGCTGTTTGATATGCTCGGCCAATGGGTTAATTGTGGCGACATGATGTTTGACTCGAATGATCATATGGCAGACGTGGTTGTGAAGATCGCGGCGTAATAGCGCATCGTCACGCACATCGTAAGGGTAATTTTGATAGATATAATCAAAGATGTGAGTGACTAGAGCATCGGCTTCATGCTGTACACCCTGGCTAAGGAGTGCTTGATTCGTCGCAATTCTCGCTTGAATGTGAATCGCCAAGGCGGCAATTTCATGGTTATTGGCGGGTAACAGCATCGGTAGCGCAGAAAATAACGCTTTGGCAATTGGTAGCGTCGTTTCATGAACATCGTTTTTAGAAAATTCGGTAAGCTCTTTGCCACACGCAAGCCTGTGCAGTGTGACGGCAGCATAAAGGGTTAACCAACGCAGCCCAATATCATTGATATAGAGTGTATGGTTGGTCAACACTTCACGAAAGCGCGCTGCAAAAATTTGCTGAGATTTTTCAGGGAAAATCGTACTAATAAAGCCCAGAGCTTGTTTTGTCTCTTTTTGTTCGATGTAGATAAGTTGGGTTAAACGGGAGCGAATCGCCATTTCTGGGCCTTGGATCAGCATGCCCAAACGAGGTTTACTTTCAATCGATAAACCAAACGTGGCCAGTTGGCTGCGTACATCAACCATATCATTTTGAATAACGGTGCGGCTTAGATTCCATGTCTCGGCCAATTCGTCAATTTTTACGCCTTGTTCTGCCGTTAATAGCAGTACTTGAATCTGAATGATGCGCTCTTTACTGGTCCTTGGAATCGTTTCTGCATTTTGCACCCTCGACAAAAAATGCTCGAAAGTTGATGGGTTGTAAATATTGAGTTGGTAACCGGAACCGCGCTGGTGGAGAAGATGTGCGCCATGATTGACCATCACATTATTGAGCAGCGCGACATCGGTGCGTATGGTGCGTGTCGAAACATTAAGCCGTTGCGCAAGTTCGTCCTGAGTCAAAGGCGAGGCGGATACAGCATCCAACAAATGAATTAGGCGAGGGTGCGGTAGCTTGTACATCATCGATTCCTATTCCAGCATGAACAGCGCTATCTAAAAGGTAAAATGCACTAAAGGCAATAGATAGCCAACGCTTTGTTATGCCGGAGCACATGCTCCGGCGTCGGTGTTATGAATGTGCCAGTTGTTTTTGAGTCATGGCCAGCAGGGTTTTCACATCCTCGGGGCGAGTCTGTCCGGTTTTCTCATCGATGATTGAGCTATAGATATGTGGAATGACTTTTTCTACACCCGCATCGAGAGCGATGCGTAAGATCTCTTCAAAGTTGTCCAAATCAATACCACCAGTAGGCTCTAACCAAAAGTGGTGACGAGCACAGGCGTTGGCAACTTCTTGGTACTCAGCTTTGCATTTTAGCCCCTGCATTGGGAAGAATTTGACCGAGCTGC
The DNA here is from genome assembly GCF_963877065.1 of Vibrio sp. V01_P9A10T6. Classification (NCBI taxonomy): domain Bacteria; kingdom Pseudomonadati; phylum Pseudomonadota; class Gammaproteobacteria; order Vibrionales; family Vibrionaceae; genus Vibrio; species Vibrio sp. V01_P9A10T6. The sequence goes on along the minus strand of NZ_CAWNTB010000165.1, from coordinate 17,971 downwards.
AGCCCATATCTTGCAACATGGCAATCGCCGTATCAACGGGAACAACCGCTTCTTCCATACCTGAACTTTTCGGGCCAGTTGAGATTTTAACCAAGCCAACAGTGCCTGATGGTGAAATCAAACCATTCACGATAGTGTGATGTTGACCTAGCGCTTGACGCGTAGCCCCGACACCAGTAAAGACTTGATTGACATGCTGAGGTTGTAGTATTCCGGCTAAAGCCGTCACCATATCCGATTGTTTCGGATCCCCTGCGCCAAGGCCAATCGATAAAGCATTCTCGATTTTTTTAGCGCACGCTTTCATATCAGCCGCAGCGCTTGCGGTATCTGGGTAATCTTTCGAGAGCATACCGACCAACACATGGCCTTCTGCGGCTTGGTAGACTTCAATCGCATTATGATGAGAGCCCGCCAGCACATTGAGACATACACGGTCAGCGTAAAAATTAGGGCTTAAAGACATTCTAATGACTCCTGATTCAGTTGGTTCATGGCGCTAAGAATAAGTTCAAGTTGATGAGATGAAACACTGCGGACATCAAATTCCACCGAACCTTCATTGGATTTGTAAGCGCGGCAGTAAATCGCTGGGTTACCATTTTGCAGGCGTGTGACGGCTTCATTAGCGCTGATACCAAATTGTTTGGCATCAAAACTCACTTCTGCACGTGCGATATCTCGGCCTGCACTGTCCCAAACCACGCGCGCGCTTATCCCTTCAATACGGTTTAACCCCTCGATAAATGGCGTCATTTTATCCACCATTTGTTGGCCGGTTTCTGGTTGGCGGCTTAAGTACAACTCAATGGCATGCGTTAGGCCTAAAATGCCTTCTTTACCGACTTTCATAGCACGGCCAATCCCTGCAGATTGCTGCTTAACCCATTCCACATATTGATGTTTCCCAATCACTAAACCGCTGGTTGGGCCTTCAATCGCTTTCGCACCACTGTAGATAACCAGATCAGCCCCTTGCTGATAATAGAGTTGTAGATCCTCTTCTGCTGCTGCATCAACAATCAGCGGAAGCTGGTGGTCTTGAGCCACTTTGGCCGCTTGTGCCACGGTTAACATGCTTTTTTGCACGCAATGGTGCGATTTAATGTAGAGAATGGCGGCGGTATTGGGGGTGATTGCCGCGGCTAATTGTTCTGCGCTGCATTCATTAGCCCAACCGGCCTCAATCAGGTTACCGCCGCCAAGATTTACCATGCTGCCAATCGGGGCACCATAATTGACGTTATGCCCTTTGGGGATCACAATATCCGTTGCGATCGAGTGCGTTTTTGCATGCAGATGCTCAAGCAGATAAGGGTTACCACGCACAATGACTGCCGCGATACTCTGTGCAATCCCCGCTGAAGCACATGAGACCACGACTGCATTTTCAACTTGCAGCAAACGAGCAATATATTGGCCGGTTTTGTTCACCAAATCGCTCATTTCAAAGTAGTTGTTCATCCCAAAACAGACAGTCTGTTCCACTTCGGGTTGCGGAGTAGAAACACCAAGAGCTGTCATACGGCCAGATGCGTTGATCACTTGTTTCAAGTGATATTTTTCAAGAATGGAAGACATAATGCTGTTGTCCTTGTTCAGTCAATACAAGCTTGCCGTCAATAATGGCAGCAAGAGGCGTAAATCTCTGTTGTCCAGTTCGATGCTGGTGATGAGTATCGGTGTAGTTAACCAATGCTTTATTGATGGTGTAGAGCGTTAAATCGGCATCATAGCCTGCAATTAAGTGCCCCTTTTTCGCTAGGCGAAGTGCTTGCGCTGCTTGACTCGTCACGCGCTCAATGATCTGCTCATGGGATAATCCGAGTGTAAAAAACATCGACATCAGGTGGGCAAGACCGTAAACCGGGCCATTGAGCCGGTTTTTACAGTAAATGTCAGAACTGATTGTATCGGGCAAAATCCCTTGTGCGATGGCCTGCTCAGCCACCTCAAAACTGAAACTGGCACTGCCGTGGCCGATATCAAGTTTCATGCCTCGAGCTCTGGCCTGTTGAACGCTGCTTTTTATTTCCCCATGACAATCAAGAATGCGGTTAGGTTTGCCATTAAAGCAGTGAGTGAGAATATCGCCTTTGCCCAGCAGAGCGACAATCTCATCCAAATCTGGCGGCGCATTACCAACGTGCACCATCAATGGAACGCAGCCGCATTGCTGTTGTAATGCTTTGGCTGCATGAAGTGGCATTAAGCCATTGTGGCCGACAACACTACCGCTCATGCGTGCTTTTAAGCCGACAATAAATTCGGGATGACGAAGCAGTGCTTGCTTTGCGCTATCCAGATCAATGTCGTTAGCATCGGCCAGTTCATTTTGGCGTAACAAGCCAATTTTCGAGATGTTAAGTAGTGCGCGCACATGGGTTGTGCATTGCGCTGCAAGCTGCGCAAAATCATCCACATCGTTTGCGCCTGTGCTGCCCGCATCAATGACAGTCGTCACGCCACCGGACACCCCAACGTTATCGGGGTGGTCGTTATAAATAGGCGAGTTCGGATAGCAGTGAGTGTGGCCGTCAATCCAACCAGCACTGACAAAAACGTCATGATCTAAATCGACGGTCTGTTTTGCCAATGAACCAGCAAGATCGCCCACCGCCGCTATTTTGTTGCCCTGAAGGGCGATATCGATACTACACCCACCCGCTTGTTGGGCATTTTTGATCAGGATGTCATACATAATTTGCATCTCACGCTCTTCGCTCATCGGCGCGAAGAGCGATTCTCAGTAGAATTTAAACCCCAGCTTGTTTTACAGTGCGATAGGAAAAAGAGCTCCTAACGCCATCGCTCCGAGAATGGCACCACCTGTAATCGGTTTACCCCACACATAGAAAATCAATGCGCCACCTAGAGAGCCGATCCCAATCGGGATAGAAGCGGCCATCGCAGATAAAATGATCAATGGTCCAAGAAAACGGCCAGAGCTATTGCCTGCTCCCATCATCACATCAGCCCCGTAGGTTGAATCGCTTTGGTTGATGGTGAATTTACGTGCCAGCACAATTAAGCCACCAATCGCCAAACCAGCGAGCATGCCTGTGATTAACGAAGCGGTGAAATTTTCAAGAGGATAAACAATGCCAGCACCCAGTAGTAAAGCTGGAATCCCTAAACCCACACCGGTTTGCACTGCGCCACCGATATCCAAAATGCCCACGAGCGAACCTTCAATGATGCGTGCAAACAGAAAGCTTGCACCAAAAGCGGCCACCGCACCGTACGCGCCTGTATCCATCCCTGCTCGCAGCATGGAAACAAACGCCACTTCGTTAAAAGCACCGACACCGTATAAGTAGTACATGTGCGTTCCGGCAAAAACCCCGGCTGAAAGCAAGCCCACGAAAATCGGGAAAGACCAGTCGGCATACCAAAAGTTGTGTTTCATTTTTTCGTCCATGGTCAACTCCTTATTTACCACTGATCATGAGATGGATGTTTTCAAGCCACAAAGGAACTTGCATATGGAAAGCTTCGATAAATTTCATGTCGAACCCGCGGAAGAAAGCACTTAACGCAAACAGTGCAATAATCGCCGCCATCATGATCTGGGTTACTTTGTTCCAACCACTCTCTTCAACACCTTTACCAATCAAAATACCCAGCACCAAACCAGGAACGGCGTTGCCCATAATCATCTGAGCTAAACCACCAAAGATAGTGGCCCAAAAGCCCGATTTCTTACCCGCTTCAATTGCCGCTAGCCAGAAAATAACCGGCATGACGGTATTCACCAGTAAGTTTGCCGCTGGTACTAATACCTTTACCGCCGTGACTTGCAGCGCCGCAGGAACGGCCGCCGCCGTTGAGTTAAGAAACGCAACCACAATTGCACCGATAATGGCGCAAGCAATGCCCATTCGTTTTGGATCATGCAAGGTAGTGGCAAGGTCGCGGTTTTTTATCATCAGCGCCGCCGCGCCCCAGTTCGGGATGATGCGGTGGTCAACATCTTGAGTGAATGCCCCTGCCGCAACCGTTGAGGCCCAAGCATTAAAGAAGAATCCAAGCCCAAAAGAGAAGTGAGAGGCTGGGTCGCCTTCACACGAGTTCAACTCTCCCAGAGTACGAAATGCACCCATACCTTGGATAGTTGGAGCATGGAACATCCTTGCCGCGCCTACTCCAACGCCGATACCGACTAAGCCACCAATGATGATGGACTTAAAGAGAATGATAAGAAACATGTCAGGGATCCTTATAGTGACCTGTTAACGTTTGAAATCGACCTGTTCCACATCGATGTGGGTCAGGCTGACCGTAACCTCTAGCTTGACGCTGTATTGGCGTCGATCTCTTGCAAGAAAGAAGAAAAGGAATTTCTCTCGCTTTACTTTCTCTTCTGCTTGCAAAACGTTGACGTCTAACGGCTCAATCCGGAGGAGGACTTTTGCGTTATTCTTAAGTAACGTGGGTTGTACTTGGCTTAAAGCCGCGGCAAAAGCCTGCTGCTTTGTTTCGCCCTTGCCACTCACAGTTACCTTAGTGGTTAACTGCTCTTTCATGCTTTGATGCCATGCTTAGCCACAAACGCCTTCACCAGTTTTTCGCCCAGCTCTTCTTTATCCATAAAGCCGAAACCCAAAACCACACAGCCTTCATTGATCGCGGTTATCCCTTCCTCAACAGAGCGCATTCCATAACGGCATTGATAGCCATATTTTGTTTGCGCTGTGATAGCACCAGCGCCGCCGCTGCCGCAAAAAGAGATCCCTAAATCGGCTTGCTGCTGATGCATGACATCACCTAGCTTCATGTCTGCGGCCATGCCGGGAATAACGGTCACTTCAGCGCCTGCCGCTTGAGCACCAGCTCCTACTTTCTGACCTTTGCCCATGCGATCACCAATAACGACTTTGATTACTGACATGTTGTTTCTCCTGCTGTTGGGTTTAATTCGTTTTCTTTAGCTACTTCAAAATGGACCGAAAGCAGATGCGCTTCTTCATAAGCGAGGTTCTCCATCCAACGACACACTTGCTCGGCCAAGGTGAAACAAATGGGAGAGATTTCATCAAACATCTCCATATCGAGTTCAGGCAACGATTCACCGCTAAATGAGCGCCAAACCATCGCTTTGATGTGTGTTTCGAGCATTTTTTTCTGTAGCGAATCGGGGTAGATAGCGTGTGAATTAAGCAAGGCAATGGCTCGTTCGGTGAGCGACAAGCCAAGCTCTATAATCTGTGCATCATCCATGCTAATGGGTTGAGAGTTTTGCACCGTGGGATTCTCCAAATGTTTAGCTTGGAGAAGAAAATAGCGTAAAAGGGATCAAGGGTGGATAGGCCCTATTTCCACTTCCAAATGGAAATAAACCGTGGCTAGTAACATTCGCGCGGTTTTATGTGATGTGTGAAGAAGATTTATGGGAGTAAATACGCTGAAAAGGTGATTTGAATCGCTATTTTAAGCGCAAATTTATCGTCTCTTTATTTGCTGCCTGTCACAAAATAACGGACGGTTATTTTGGTTTTATGTTTATTTTCCCAATCGAGCGTCAGGAAGCATGCAATATTAACGGAGGATGGCTTTGAGAGGAAAGCATGCGTTTTATCACTAAAAACCATACTAAGATCGACATACACAATCTTATGCATTGCATCATGAATCTCAGGGTTTTAAGATTCTCAGAATTGGAATCAAGATCAGTTCAGCGTCAATGATAAAAACGCGCAGGAGTGATTGGTGGAGACCATCAACAAGCTTGAGAAGCATTACAGCTTGTATATCGATAGAGCTAAAAAGGTAGTCAAAATGCGGTATAGAACGTTTTTTTGGGGAGGGATTATAACATAATGATTAGAAAGTGTTTTTTTGATGTTGCAAGTGGTCAGAATATATAAAGTAGTATATGTTGACTCAGAGTAAATTGTGAGATGGAAGGCGGTGTTTTGAGCTATTGGGAAACAATATTATTAGGTATACCAAGTGGGGTAGTCTCTGCTTTTTTGGTTTGGCTTGTTATTAAAACTTGGGCTACAGTATTTACTCCTTGGCTTCGAACTCAGATCTACCGAGGTGTAGACGTGAGAGGGGAGTGGACGCTTGTACAAATGACTGATGATCAAGGGCAAGTTGTAAGCAAAATGGAATTTGCAGAACAGACCGTGAGTTATGTACTAAACATCGAAAAACAGTATGGTCACGTATTAAAAGGCTGGTTCTCTCAAGGTGTCAAAAGTTCTGACACTGAAACTCAAGGACGCTATTTAGTTCTAGGCCAGATCTTGGACGGGGTTGTTATGTTGTCTTTGTCACCGCAGAACAAGAGTAAATCTAGTTTTGGTACTCTGCTAATGTATGTTGTTTGTGCTGGAGCTCAACTTGAAGGGAAATTCACCTTTAAAGGTGCGAAGACAAATAAAATAAACGCTATAGATATTTCACTTAAAAAGCGGTTGTAGATTATGGAAAAAACATTAGCAAGATATAGAACTAGCGATAGTGTTCCATTGGAACTCTACTTTCCCATGGAGTTTTTACAGGACGAAAATTTTATTAATGCACTTTCTGAAGACATAGATATATGTGGTGATGGTTGGGAAAAGATATCAAATGTTTCTTCCGCGTCTTATAAATCACTCCCTGACACTAAAGGGGTTTATATGTTTATTTGGCGACCTGGTTTTATGATTGAATGTCATAATGATTTCGCCGATTTTCGATACGTTGTTTATATTGGTTCAGCAGCGAATGGTGATAGCAGTATTTTGAAAAGGTTTAACAACGACTATAAAAATGAAATAAATAAATGCCCAAGTATTCATTGGACTGAGAACATGCCTAGTGATCGTGCCAGCCGGTTGAGGAAGGTATTAAATCTTGGTCGATTAGAGTTATGGTATATGACAATGGATAATGCTATGCCAGAGCAAATTCTAGATATTGAAAAACGTTTAATTAATTTATTTAATCCACCTGGAAACAAAGCATTTAAGGCGCCAATCCGTGCGAAAATTGAGCCTAAAAAAATAGCTCCAGCTTTTGAACCAGCATTCTGAATAAGGAATTTATTATGTCAAATAAAACACTAATCCCCGCATTAAAAGCAAGGGTAGGTGATTGGATTTACTATATTTGTGTTATGAAATATGCTCAGGTTGCTAAAGAAGTTAACTTTGCGTATGAACTAGGTGGTAATAATGATGATCTAAACTCTCTTATTCAGCGAGGGATTTCGGAGCGAACTAAAGAGATTACAGATTATTTACTTCGCTCAGAACATCGCTTTTTAGGCTCGCTTATCGTTGCTGCTTACGGTGGTGACCCTCACTATATGCCAGTAAGAATGGAAGACAGTGAAGAGTACTTAAAAGGGTTGGATAATAGCTTTGGTGTATTAACATTTGATGGTGGTCAACAATATTTTGCATTGGATGGTCAACATCGACTCAAAGCGATAAAAGATGCCATAAAGAAAAATCCTGAATTAGGTTATGAAGAAATTAGCGTTATTTTGGTAAGTCACTATGATACTGAGGAAGGAAAAGAGAAAACTAGGCGTCTATTCACTAATATCAACAAAAACGCCAAAAGCACGACAAAGAGTGAGAATCTAGCACTAGATGAAGATGATGGCTTCGCTATATTGACTAGACGACTCATCAGTGAAAACAGCTTCTTTAGGCGAGATGGTCGTGTATCTGTGTTTACGAAGCAAGGTGAGAATGGAGAGCTTTCTTTAGCATCAAGTGTACGAGATACAGATCGTAAAGCTGTAACTTCAATCAAACAGCTATATGAGATGGTCAAGGATCTTTCATTCGATACTCCTTTGGATGGTATTTCTTTATCTAAGCGACCAACTGATGATGATCTAGAAGACTCATACACGCTCATATCTGAGCGGATGGTTAGTTTTTTTGAAGCTTGTGGAAACATAGTATCTAAAGTAGAAAAAACTGATGATCTGAGATCATTAAGAAAAAACAAACTTATACCTGGTTCAGAGGAAGCGTTCTTGAAAGGGGTTATCCAGAGGTGTGTTTCTACTTCAGTGAGAAGCCTAATAGACCAAAAATTATTAACTTGGGATGAAGCCTTAGAAAGATTAAAAGCACTTTCATGGAAGCTAGGTGATGGACCTTGGTTAAGTGTTTGTACAATTAACGATGGCAAGTTGAAAATGCAGACTAGCAGAGATTTCACTAATTTACTCAATGAGCTTTTAATGGTTCATATTGCTCCAAATAGTAAGCAGCAAATAAAAAGAGCCAGAAAGTTGTTTCATGAAGTTAAGAATCAACAATATTCATTTTCACAAGAAGAGCTTGAGCTAGTTCTCATGGGTGAAGAAAGCTAATAATTGCTGACCCTATAGGGTCAGCTTTATTAATTCATCAATATTTTTAGATTTACTCAATAAGTATGAGATACCACGATGAAGATGAAGCTTAAAGTGATAATTAAGTTCATCTTCATCAATTTTGCCAAAGTCTGTTTTTATTCTCTGACGGAGCATTGCTAGATAGATGTCTGAAAACTCGCCACCAAAGACCTTCCAAGTCATTTCAACATTGCTGTTGATTACAATATCCTCATGCGGAGGAATACTCTCTTCTTTCAATGAAAGCATAAGTGCCCATCGGCAAAGAACGTTCCAGTTATCAATCTTGGTATTCTTCTTTACAGTGATGAGTTGTCCTTTAGCTTTTTCGGACAAGCGAACGATTTCAATGCTCATGTTAATTCTCCAAAGTAACCTTCAGTAATAGTCGATGTCTTGGCTGTTTCTTCATAGCTAATATGGTATTCCTTAGCAACAGAGCGTTTTAGCTTCTTGTAATATTGCCCGGCAATTTCCTCATCTGTTGATAATAAAATTACTTGCCCAGCCGCCGCTGGGAAATAGTTTTCGACAAGCTTCGTTCTGTGTTTACCATCCAATCGCCCCATCGGCGTATCGATAATGGTTGGAATCTCTTTTCCTGAAGCTTCCGCTAGTGCCCAAAGGATAGCCACGGACAATAGTTGACGCTCACCAGCAGAAAGCCGTTTGGTATCCAGTGGCAAACCATCTAAATCTGCTAGTGTGAGGTTAAACGTTTCAGGATTAATGCTAACTTTTGTAATTAGCTCGGACTTTCTTTCTAGTGAATCAAATTTGCTTTTAATTCGTTTTTCTAGCGTCGCAATGTTTTCTTTAATCAGTTGTGCTTTGAATGCGTCAACAATCTCCTTCATTTCGACTAGATGTTCTGCGACTTGTTGATTACGTTTACCTTCAAAATCTTCGGTATTTTGTTGAATTAAAGTTGCGTCTAGACGTGCTTCATTTTCATTAATTTGAGTTTTACATTGAGCTAGCTCTTCCATTAGGGATTCTAATGTTGTTTTAGAGTGGGCAATCGACGCTTCAATTCTGCCTTTTGCCTCAATTTGTTCTCTAACGGATTCAGAATCTGGAACAGCATCTAGCTTCTTATCTAACAGAGCTAGTGTCTCTTGTAGTTCTCTTTTCTTCTTTAATAGCTCAGCACTTTCCGTTGTCTCTGACTTGATAGCATTCTCGGCAAAATCAAATATTACAGGATTAACGTTTAGGTACTTTTCGTGTTTTAAACTATTTTCAGACTCTTGCCATATTAGATTAAGCAGCCTGTTTACCTGATGAGCAACATCATCTGTTGTCGAATCTTTTAAACGTTTAATAAGCTCGTCATTGTTGATTTTGATATGTTTTTGCGCATTATCAAAGCCAATAATCTCATCCTCTAGTAAGGCTTGCTTTTTCGTTTTATTCATTAAGCTGTGCGCAATAGCTAGTGGCATCGCACCCGCTGAAAGTTTGATAAGATTGTGATCAATCGCCTCTAATTTAGCAGCCACTGCCTTTCTGTCGAGCTGAATGTTATTAACATCATCTAACAAATTTGCGCCAGAGGTTTGCATTTGAATCTCTATGTCTTTTAGCTGATTCGCTAGAGCGTTTTCATTATCTAGAACTTTCTGAATATTCTCTTCGATACTTAGAAGGTTGCTATCTAGAAGTTCTTTTCTTTGCTTAAACTCATCAACTTTTTTACTCGCAGAGCTATCTAAATTACGCTCTTGACGGCGACGCTTCTGACTATTTAAGTCTTTAGATAATTGTGTGAATAGATCTAACCCAAGCAGCGCTTCAATACCAGTTTTCAGTAGCTGTGCAGAACGTGCAGGATCTGCTAAGTCTTCAATCTTTTCTCCATCAAAGAAGAAGAGCTCAGACATACTTTGAGGAATGAACTCAGATACAAAATCGTTCCAGTTGTCGGTCAACAGACTATCCAGTTCTCCATTAACTAATATTTGAACTTTGTCTGTAATTTCTTTGCTTGATTTTGCTTCCCAGGAGCGAATTACTTGGTATCGCTTTGTTTCCGTCCTTTGAGTATGGTTAAAGGTCAGAGCAACAGAGGCAGACTTATCATTGCTATATCTATTGATAGCTTGTTTCAAATAATCACTGTAAGACAACTTACCACGGTTAGAACATTTAGCATTTTTTCCGTACAGGGAAAGCTGGAGAGAATCTAAAAAGGTTGTTTTCCCTCCACCATTTAATCCACCAAATAGGATGATTGGTTTGGCATGATCTGTAACATTAAGATCAACAATATGCTCACCTTGATAAATACCAAAGTTATACAGTTTTACTTGTTCAAAAATCACTATTTGCCTCCTATTTTAATTAAGTGGTCGGCTGATAGTAATTTGTTATTACGATTATTCATTTCTAGGTTTTCTTGAGCTTTGCGGTCTAATAGAGCAAAAGATGTATCGATTTGGTGAATATAATATTCATACATCTTGATTAAACCATCTACTAATTTACGTTCGATTGAAAAGGAATCATCAGCTTGGTCATTATCTGATGTTATCTCAGAATAATAAGCTTTATATTTATTTACCTTACTAATTTCCTTTTTAGCGTCCAAGATCTGGAGGTTGGATACGATGTTCATTAAGAACTCTTTGCCTTTACCAACGCTTTGTAGGCGATTGAGCTTTACGAGCACTTCATTTTTTACTTTATCGAGAGCAAATCGGCGGGCATGATCGATACTCTCGAAAGCACCTTTGTCGATAGCGGATTCTAAATCCTCGGAAATCTTTGCTCTTCGTAGCTGATGCTTATATCTATCTTCGATAGAAAGTAAGGTTCTAAGTTGTTGGTACTTAAGTTCATCAGGGTCTTCATACTTAGCACAAAATTCCTTGAGTTTGCCGAGAATAACGTTATTGACTACTGGGCTGTACGCTCTAGGTGCGCCCTTGTATTTTTGCCCCGTTACTTCTTCATAAATGAGAGGAACCTTGTCTTCTACTTCGTTTTTCTCATCAACCCAGATACGACGAATTTCCTCTAAGTCCTCGAGAGTCAACAGTTCTATGTTTTTAACATCCTGCGGCCCGCATTCTCTGACTTCCATTTGCGCCTGTAGAACTTTACGAAGCATTGATTCTCTAAAAGCTTGTTTGTATGGACCACGGACGATATCAGCAGGCAAGTTCTCGTATTTGTAATCAGTATTGTCTTCGTACTGTGCTAATAACTCGAACATATCTTCGCTATCAGTTAAGTCTTTTTGTTCGCTGAACTCTTTCATACTGATATGGACAGTTAGACTACCGTTCATTCTTCGGAAGTCTCGGTTATGTTTGTCTCTCGCGATCTTGTTCGCTTTTATGTCTTTATTCGCATCATTGATATCGATTTCATTGCGAAGTGCGAGCAGCGGCAACATCCATTCTTTTTCTTCATCATTTGCGATCATGGCCGCCATAGACTTATCTTCACCAACCATGGTACAGACATAACAACCGAAGCGGCTATCCCCACAGCTTGGTGTCGATTTGTCAACAACTAGCGGACATTCTCCACCATCCGTAGCACCTTGATACATACCGAGCAAGTCAGCATTTCTGTAGCCCCATGGATTTTTCTGTTGAGTTAAAAAAGACCAGACATCATCATTGGTCCAATCTTCGATTGGCGTATATACCCAGACACGGTCTAGTTGCGTGTTAACGTTGAGTCCGTCATTTTTACGTGTATTGTCTGAACGGTTTTCGATATTTTCCATACTCGCCGCTCGAACCGTGCTTTCATGTTTACGAGTTCCTAATACTAAGATGGCTTCCCCATTCTTTTTCACGACATTCTGGATGAAGGAATTTGAAGGGCTAATTTTTAGCCTGTCTGTACACCAGCGGAACTTATAGCGAGGTGCAGGGTAGCCTTTACCTATTAAATTGACCCAGAACCTGTCTTCTGTTTTTGGCGTAAGACGGTGTGGATGGATAGGTAAGTTTTGTTCGTCTACTGCTTTTTTCATCTGCTTCAAGGAACGATCGACCCAAAGCGCGACTATCGGGTTTTCAACCAAGGTGTCCGTGCTAATGACGTGCACAGACTTCGTTGCTTTACCTTCTTTTTTAAGCTCTGCTACAGCACTCCATACTATTTGAAGTATCGCTGTTGAATCTTTCCCGCCGCTGTAGCCTATCACCCAAGGAATGTCATCTTTCTGATAAAGATCTTTTGTCTTAGTAACCAAGCGTTGGATTGTTTCTTTGAAGCCGAGCTCGTTAAATGCTGAGTAGCGTGTTTGTACAGTATTTACAGTCATAATTGGATTTACTTCGTGGTTCACTGGCGCTGTTTCGCTTGTTTGAATTTGATTTCTTCGGCTTTTTCTTTTGCACTTAAAGGAATAGAAAGGTAGTGTTTAATTCGGTTTGCTGTTAATTTCATTGCTACTGATGAGTTGCGCATAGCACCATTAACAACACATCTTCCTTCCCAGTCGCGCTTGTTACTTCTTGACCAATCAATATCTTTCAATGCGAGAGTTCTCGTTTTCCAAAGAGGATCGTTCTTTAGAAGCCAATTTCCGACGATACCCAAAGCTTGAAAGGTCACAGAGTAAGCGTGGATTGACTCTTCCCTTATCTCGCCACCTGAAACTTGCTCTTTGTAAACTAATTGCCATGCTGGTATCACTTCAACGAGATGTTCCCAGAATTCCCTCGCTATGACAGCTTGCTCCTGATAAGTATGTTTGTTGACTACATCGAAAAGCTCCTTGGTTGCTTTGTTCAATGCACTGTGACTTACCAGTTTTTTGGAGCGCGTACCAAGATTGCTGTTCTCCATATGTATCAACTTAGACAAAGTTTTGCTCTCGAAAACTACGCTTTTTGAAAGGAGGGCATCAGGTCTGCCATCGTAAGTAATACTGAGTGAACTATCGGTTTTGACTGGGTATAAATTGAGGTCTTTAAATATTTTTTGCCTTTCAGGTAAGGATTTACCAACAAAAAAAACTACTGAAATGTTCTCCTCACCAAGAGATGGATCCTGTTTAAGAGCTTCATTAATGGCCGCATTGCGATGCTGCCCGTCAGTAATATAGACTTCAGCATCGTCATCGATAGTCAATGTTCCAATTTTTTGTTGATGTTTACCTTGTCCTATTGGAATGAACTCAGTTTCACCGTCGATACATGCAGTAAGGGCCGAAAAGACGTAACTGTCTCTGTTCTCCAGTATATAGTTGCTGATCTCTGGTATGCGATCAGGGTTCAATAGCCGTTGCGCACGCTCATTTACAGGTAAAGCACTTTCATCAAACGTAAAAATCCTTTTTAACCTTTTGAGTGGACACATCACCGTGTAAAATTCGGTGTCTGCTTGTATGCCTTTAATGGCTGGGAATGAAGTCCCGGAAATTACATCAGTCATATCTCTATCTACATATCGGTGTCTTTACGAACACGTTTCTTTGTTCGTACGAACAGTGGCGTGTACTATACGCGAGTCACTTGTTATTGTCTCCCAATTTGTTAAGGCTTTTTAATGACTACATATCTAGATTGCAACGCAACTACTCCCATTGCTCCTGAAGTCGCTGAAATCGTTTGTAAATACATGATCGATGAGTTTGGTAACTCAGGCAGCAGGACTCACGAGTTTGGTGTGAAAGCCAAACAAGCAACCGAGCTCGCAAGACAACAAGTTGCTGATGTTGTTGGCATTGAAAAAAATGAGGTGTTTTTTACTAGTGGTGCGACAGAAAGCAACAACATCGCAATTCTTGGGCTTAAAGCATGGGCGTTAAAGGAAAACAAGAAACACATAATTACAACTAAAATTGAGCACAAAGCGGTGTTAGAGCCTGTACAAGTTCTAGAGTCGGAAGGTTTTGAGGTTACTTACCTAGATTGTGATGAATCGGGACTGGTATCAAAAGAGGCATTATCTGATGCGCTAAGACCTGATACTTTTCTTGTTAGTATTATGCATATCAACAATGAGACAGGTTCATTTCAGGACATCACAGGATACGCTGCTGTTTTAGAAGGACATGATACATATTTTCACGTTGATGCCGCCCAAGGATTCGGAAAGTATAGTGAAGCTTTAAAAAACAATCGTATCGATATGATTAGTGTGAGTGGTCATAAGCTATACGCGCCGAAAGGTGTTGGAGCTCTTATTGTGAAACGAAGAGGGTTTAAAAAAATCCCATTGCAACCTCTGATGTATGGAGGTGGTCAAGAGCGGGGTTTAAGACCCGGTACGTTGCCTGTAGCACTGATAGCCGGTTTAGGAGAGGCGTGTTCTTTGGCTAATAAAAACTCTGAAATATGGTCGCAGCACTGTCAAAAGTTAAAAGATGAAGCACTGAGAGCACTTGCTGAAATTGGAATAGAGGTTAATGGGCGCAATACAGCACCACATGTACTTAATTTTTCCATTCAACAAGTGAACTCAGAGGCAGCTATGGTTGCGTTGAAGGGGATCGCTGCTGTTTCTAATGGCTCTGCTTGCACATCTTCAAGCTATACACCGAGCCACGTATTAACAGCGATGGGGTTTGATGAAGATCGTATCGATTGTGCGATCCGTATGTCTTGGTGTTACCAAACAAAAGAGTTACCATTGGCGGAAATTATTGAAAAGATTAAACAATACTTATAAATCGCTATGAAAATTTATGAAGCGGCTATTGCAGCACTAAATTCGATTCAAAAGCCAGCAACGGCAACTGAAGTGTACGAAGTAATCGTGGGACAGCATTTGTATGCTTTTGGAGCAAAAAAGCCGCTTGAAGTTCTTAGGGTTACGATGGATAAGCACTCTAAGAATAAAGCATTTACAAAGATGAATGCTGACAGGTATTTTTATAAGCACACAGATGGGAAGTATGAACTTCTGGAACAGTATCGCGAGTTTACGGTAGGTTATGAAATTAAAGAGCCTTCTTCTGAAGAGCTGCAAAGTGATGATTGTTCCGAGCAAATTTTTGAGCTCGCTGCACAGCAAAAAGAGAAATGTAAAGCTGAGATATTGGCCTACTTACGTGCTCTGAAACCTAATGAGTTTGAAGAGTTTAGCAAGCATTTCTTAAATCGCTATGGTTTCAGGAGAATGAATGTAACATCTGTCGGCCGTGATGGTGGAATAGATGTGAAAGGCGCTTTAAAGATCGGTATCGCTGAGATGAGAGTCGCGGCGCAGTGCAAGCGATACGCTGAAAATAATAAAGTTGGTCGTCCAGATGTTTCTCAATTTAGAGGGGATATAACTGGCGAATATGAGCAAGGTATCTTTATTACGACAAGCAGCTTTACTAAAGAAGCTCAAGAAGTTTCATTTAAACCGGGTTGTGTTCCTATTGTTCTAATAGATGGTGAACAATTAGCGGAAATAATCATTGAAAAAGGCATAGGAATTCAAAGGAAACAGATCGAAATTTATGATTTTGATGCTGATCTTATTTACAGTTAATTTGAAGTTGATTTTAGATTGCCAAAAGTAAAACCTCTGATTTCCTTATGATGTTTGCCCAAAAGCACCTCAAACTCCGCTCGTATCATCTGAGTTTCTTCAGCTGGTTCAAACTCCATCAGCTTGGCTAATCGTTTATCAAAGCTAAGCTGTTTCTTGTAGTCTGTGTGCGTGATCGGTAGAAATAGATGTTTGTTTAACAACGGTGGGCGATTTTTTTCATCAACGTAGTCAAAAAAATCAATATCTTGCTCGGCCATTTTAATCTTTATTCGCTCCACTAAGTAGGGCACGGAATTGTCAAAGTTGTCGTAGCACGTTAGTGTCAATTTCCCAGAGCGAATATGAATTTTAATCAGGTCGATAGATTCATCCAATTCACCGTACATTTGTAACCCCGCACCTACATAAACTCTAAGCAGTAACGGTAACTCATCTAACCATGATTTATGGAAGATTAGTGAGTGATCGGGGTTTAACACACTGGCAGGCAATAGTTGGTGAGCTTTTTCGCATTGTGCTTGAATCAGGGGCTTATCAGCTATGGCGAATAATAGCTCAGTTGCTAGGTTAATTGCGGTGTTGTAATCGCCAAAAAGCGCTTTGATATCTCTTTTCAAGTTTTCAGGTTGTTGTGTGTAGGGTTTGCGCTTTTCAAATAATCCCATTGAAAAATAAAGTAAAAGGTCTTCCTTACGTCGTCTTTCTGCTTGTTTAAATGCTTGGGTATCAAACATGTCACCGATCAGAGCAAAGGTTTTCTTATGTGAGCCAATGAGGCTGTGAACCTGTTCACTTGCTGCAAACTCATCGTTTGCAGGTATCCGACCAAGCTCTAGGCAAGTATTCCAAAAATTATCAAACAGAGCTTGATGCTGGGCGATGACCAGCTTTGCTTTGTCTTTTGCTTCCATTGGCTGTGGTGAGGTGAGCTGCTGCCATTGATGATGACGTTGGTATTTACTTTGTAAGTAGCGCTGTTCTTCTAGTTTATCTTTAAAGAGGTAAAAGATACCCGGTGCAATAGCGATCGCTTCTTCCTGAAGGCTCTGTTCAAGATAAGCTTTAATTTCTGACTGTGCGTAGTATTTTTGGAAGGTGTTACGTGAAGTAATAACTCCATCTTTGTATGGTTTGAATTGATTGATATAAGTCTCGTTTGCTAGCATTACGGCCACAATGAGGAGCCGTTCTGTTAACTCCCAAGCCCCAAGTAAGGCTTCCAATCTTTCATCTTGATCTTCAATGACATTTAAGACAAAGCCTAGATTGACGATATCTGAGGATACTTGTTCAACGTCTGGTCTAAAGTTTGGGTCCCAGCCTAGTGCATCTAATCCGTGGGCTTCTAACTCTCTTAAATCGTCACCTCGTCCACAGCCATAATCAAAAATTGAATAATTACCAGAAAGGTAGCCGTGTTTAACTAAGCTTTTCATTGGGGCAGAGAGCTCATGACGGACAAGTGCTGTTTTGTGACGATCAATCCCGATCTCATTCTTGGCTGTTATTGCAGAGCAGCGAAACAGACGGCCATCAACGAGCTGATAACCATGACGAGCGATTACATTTTCCCATGATCGTTTAAAGCCAATAATGCGAGTGTTTTCATACAAACCGGCATTTTCGCCTTCCTGCGTAAGGCTAACAAAGTGCGAGTAGTATTCGCTATTAGGTAAAATCATCGTTTCTTTGCGATGTAAGATCGGCGGGTTATCCGAGTCGTTATAGCAGGTGAGCTTATGACTTAACTTAGAGAGGTTGACGTTAAGGCTCTGTTTAAGTGCTGGATAGGAATTGCTATAAAAATCAGGGTAATGCAGTAAAGATAAACGGAACTCCCTTTTAAACAGTTTGACTAGATCCCACTGCTCATCAGGTAGATTAAGCGCTTTAGCGACGGCAGGAATAAACTTGGTCAGTGTTGTTGGTAAGGCACTGAACGCATCTTTATGTAAGTAGATAGCCTCTGGTAGCTGTTTACCGATTTTGATTTGCGCCACTAAGTGTGAGAATTGTCCTGCATCCATACCATCACCTGAAATACATGTTTGCGGAGAGTATAAAGCATTCAGATAGTATTGAGTGATGTGTTACGTTGACCTTTTTGATTTTAAATGCACCTTGTTTTTTCTTTATTAACATTGCGATTCTCTAATTAATTGAATTTTA
>NZ_CAWNTB010000164.1:0-23612 GCF_963877065.1 Vibrio sp. V01_P9A10T6 | reverse complement strand
CACCAAGGCTGATGTGCACGGCTGGACGAGTCATAGTGCGCCAAATTTTGACTAACAATGATTTCATGATTCGCTCTCTTAAATTTTCGATCAAAAGGATTACGGGTGAACCGTGGAATTAACCGTGCGCACCAGGAGGACCAAAGAGGAACACTTGCAGCATCCAAACAATGAATCCATAACCGCCGACAAAGGCGATACTTAAGATCGGAAAGAGAACCACTGTGATTAAGAGGAAAGACTTCCACTCAAGCGAACGTTTCTCATTACTCTCTATTTTATTAACATCACTCATACATTTGCCTGTTTTGTATTTCAGTCATTTTGAGCAGCTCGACGACAGAGCTCAGCTTATTACCATTTCTGATACGAAATGTTAGACCATACTCTTTGTAGGGTTCAATCGATTCCTACCTTATATAGCAAGGAATCCACTACTTTTTTGAGCTCGCACGGAGTTGTGTTTGATTAAGAATTTATGTATAGAAATGTGAGTAGTTGTATCAATTTAATTTCTTTTCACAAACGTTAAACAAGAAACAAAAAAGAAACAAAATGAATTGCAAGATAGGATTGAGGTGCGAATTTCTTCCCGCAAAACGCTCAAATGACAACCGAAATGTAACGCCATTGTTAATAAGATGAGGGATGGTTAGATGTCGATCACCGCTCAGGAATCGGTATTATATTCGCCCCACTTCAGTGCATGATGCACTGCCCACTGCTGGGTTTTTGTGCACTTCTTGATAGAATTGATCTTACACACTGGCTTTAAAACAGCTTATCCACAGAAAATGTGGATAAGCTGTTTTAAAGGTATAAATAGTGAATAAACACTAGCAGAAGCAGTCAACACCACCTAAGGTGATGGTTTAGAGATGACAACAAAAAGCGGCCCTTAAAGCCGCTTCTAAGATCATCTCTTCAATAAGGAGTTATTCGTGAGATCCATCTCGAAGGTAAATTAACCAGTACCAAATGCCAACAAAAAACCCCCCACCGATGATATTGCCAATCGTCACGGGTAATAGGTTATTGATCAAAAAACCCATTAAGTTAAGGTCTGCGTAGTCGGCAATATTGGCACCCGTCATCTGCCAAAACTCAGCGGGTGCAAAATATTTGATACCAATTGCCATCGGAACTTGGAACATATTAGCGATGCAGTGCTCAAAACCCGCGGCGACAAACATGGCGACAGGTAAAATCATCACCATAATTTTGTCAGTCAAGGTACGACCACTGAAAGTCATCCAGACCGCCACGCACACCAACACGTTACACATAATGCCAAGCGCTACTGCCTGCATAAACTCGTGGTGCAATTTATGCTGAGAAATGGCCATCGCATTGAGGCCAACTTGGCCACCATCAAACATATATTGTTTGGAAACTAGCATACAAGCGACAAGCATCAGCGCACCAGCAAGGTTGCCAAAATAGACGATGACCCAGTTTTTAATCAACATGCTCCAAGAAATTTTGCCACTCGCACGTGCAACCAAAGTCAGCACTGAACTAGTGAATAACTCACCACCGGTGACCACCACCAGAATAAGACCTAAGCTAAACGCAAAGCCGCCGATAAAACGGCTCAGACCCCAAGCCATATCGCCAGTTCCTGTCGTCACTGTAGTGTAAAAAACGAAAGCAATACCGATATGAATGCCAGCAGAAATGGCAAGAAGGAAAGACTTCATCGGATCTTTCGTCGCTTTTCCAACGCCAGTTTCTGCGGCGCGCTCTGCCATTTGCGGTGGCAATAGGGAATCAAATTGGTTTAAGTTCATGGCAAGTAACATTTTGAAACAAGTTATATAAGGCGCGGATAATCGCTCCATTCCTATGACAATTCAAGAGCTATTTTCTATGTTTACAAAAAATGTGTTTAGCGTGATGAAAATCATAAAAATTTATTGATAGCCCATATCCAGCGTCTATAGATAGCCACTCTCTTGCAAACCAATGATGAATATAACTGTGTGAAATATCCCCAATTTGGTTGCAGATAACATTTCTTACAACAACTGATTGCAGCCAACAGCGCCGCCATCTATGGTGACAAAAAATCATTCACTACATAGGTGTCGAGATGAAATTTACTCAACAAAATATCGCCGAGCTCAATCTACTCCTCCAATTTGATTTAAGCAGCGCTGCGACTGGCATTAAAGTCCGTAATGATGCGTCTGACGACATGCAATCCGCCGTTCAACGTCTTTACGAAAAAGGTTTGTGTACATTACCTGATGGTGGCTATTTGACGGATGAAGGCATCGAAGTGGCCGAGCATGCAGAGCGCGTGCTGCGCGTTTTGAACTCTTAATCTAGCCTGCAAAGGCAGCCATGACTCTGCTGGCTGCCTTGTCCCCTTAAAAACCGCCCTTCTTTATTTGGCCATTCGCTCAATCCAACGTTGATAGGGCTGAATTCGATCATATCCCCAGTTAAACAGTGTGGTGTAGATAAAGAAAAAGGTCAGAAACCCAGCTTCCAAAATCAATGCATCCCACATCGATACGTCTAAAACCCAAGCGATCACCGGAATAGAAATAAAGACGAGCCCACCTTCAAAACCGGTCGTGTGTAACAAGCGTAAGCTAACCGTACGCGCTAATCGGTTGGTACCAAACACTCGGTCGAACAAAACGTTGTATAGATAGTTCCACGCTACGGCAAATAGGCTCAAACCAATACCTATCATGGCTAAATCCCCCGTTCCCTGCCCTGTCACCAATGCGGAGATTGGAATAATTAACGCTAATGCGGTCACTTCAAACGTTATTGCATGGAAAAGGCGCTCTTTCATCGACAGCTCTCTCATTGACATCATTTTTCTCCTCTTTATTCTTCGTCTGAGGTGTTGAATGGACTCATTTTCATCTATATTGAAGATACTAAAAAGTTAGATAGTATCGGTAAATGAGATATGTTGAGTATTGATCAGTTGCAAGCCTTCACCGCAACCGTTGAGAGTGGCTCTTTCGCCGGCGCGGCAAGACAGTTGGGCAAAGGTCAATCGGCCGTTAGCCAACACATCATCAATTTAGAAATTGATTGCGGCGTAGAACTGTTTGATCGCTCCGGCCGTTATCCACGATTAACCGCGCAAGGCGAGCGACTTCTACCGTATGCGCAAGCGACGTTGCAGCAACATCAACGCTTAGCGCAACAAGCACAACTGCTTGCTTCATCACCCAATCAACAGCTTTCGCTCGCGATGGATGAAGGGATCCCGTTACAAGGGTTAACCCATTTATTCAAACAGTTAGCCACACAGTTTCCACACATTGAAATTGAATGTTTAAGTGCATCAAGTACCGATGTGATTGAGATGGTGGAACAAGGGCGCGCTAGCTGTGGGATCATCTTCAGTGAATTGGCCTTACCGAATAACCTTGATTTTGAAAATGTCGGTTCAATCCGTTTTGATGTTTATGTGGCCGCAGAGCATGAATTGGCTCAGCATCAAGCGCCCCATATCGATATGCTAAGATTGCATCGCCAACTCGTTATCCGCTCACGCAGCCATAAAACCAGCAGTTTCCATCAAGCCTTTAGCCCCGAGATATGGTACGCCGATAACTACTATCTATTATTAGAGATGGCGTTAAGCGGTTTAGGATGGTGTTTGCTGCCAAGCTATTTAGCCGAAAGTGAACAAGCGATGGGGAAATTAGTGCGTGTCCCTGTTGAGTTTGAACAGCTGGCTTGGTATACCAACATTGATGTCATTCAGCACCAGCGCATGAGCGCCGATCCTATCCATAAAATGGTCAGGCAGTTGTTGCGCCAGCTTAGCCCACTCACCGATGCCTGATCGGCATACAATCAATACAGGATGTACATTTTATGAGCACCATTACCCTCATTGGCGCAGGTTGGCTAGGCCTTCCTCTAGCGCAAGCTCTTACCGAAAACCACCAAGTCTACGCCAGCCGCACCCAAACGGCAGGAATGCTTGAGTTAACGCAACATGGCATCACAGGCTTTGTGTGCGATCTTTCTCTGCGCGACCAAAGCTTATCGCAGCATTTTATTGCTCAAAAAAGTGAGATTGTGATAGGCAGCTTTCCACCCGGTTTTCGCAAGGGAAGAGGGCAAGAGTATGCGCAGCAGTGGCAGCATTTAGTCACGCAAGCAAAGCTGGCTAATGTGCGTAAAATAGTCATGGTCAGCTCAACCAGCGTCTATCCTGACATTACACAACCAATGAGTGAACAGGATGCCTCCTTGTCACTGGCGCAAAATGACTCAAACTTCAGTGAAGGAGCACGAATCATGTTGCAAGCCGAGCAACACGTTATCGATTCAGGGCTGGATTATGTCATTGTACGCTGTAGTGGCTTGATCGGACCAAAACGTCATCCCTCACGATTTGCAGCGCGTTTGGCGCAAGTCAGCAAGCTTGCACCAGCTAATATGTTGCATCAAAAAGACGCCATTGGTGCACTGATTTTTGCCAGCGAAAAACTCTCCAAACAGGTCGTTAACGCCACCACACCACAAACCGTGAGTAAAGCTGAGTTTTATCAAGCCGCGTTGGCGGCCGCCGAGCTAGACTCACCATTGCCGCCAATTGTCGATATTGCAGACAAACGTATCTTAAGCGACAAGCTGAGCCAATTGGGCTATCAATTTCATTATTCACACACGTTAGAGGCACTGGCACTGAATGAGTAAACATCTCTACCAACACATTGAAACCTTGTGGCAGTACATGCAGATGAAGCATGAGCTCGTCGCGGCCGATATCATTATGGTGTTTTGCAGCAATGATTTGCGCGTGGCTGAGTATGCTGCTCATTTGTACCAACAAAATCTGGCTCCCTACCTTCTTTTCTCTGGCGGACAAGGGCGTTTTACTGAGGGTAAATTTGCTAAAAGCGAAGCAGAAACCTTTGCTGACATAGCCAAAGATTGTGGCGTACCAACCCACGCGATTTTACTGGAAAAAGAGGCGACTCACTCTGGAGAAAATGTACGATTTAGTCACCATCTATTGGTAGAAAAATCGATCACTGCGCAACGATTTATTGTGGTTCAGAAACCCTTCATGGAACGTCGTGCCTACGCCACATTTGTTCAGCAGTGGCCCGCCCCATTTGAGTCATTGATGGTGACCTCTAGCGGAGAGACATTTTTCGATTATCTTGATGAGGATTTCACCGTTGATGTTGTACTGAGTGCGCTATTAGACGATTTTGTGCGAGTCCGCGACTACCCAGCACAAGGATTTCAGATTGAGCAACCGATCCCAGACGATGTGACACTTGCTTACCAAGTTCTGAGTCAATTTGAGTGGTAACACAAGTTGTGGAGCATACAAAATAGATAGGGAGGCTTAAACCTCCCTATCGAATAATTTGTTCAAGGCGCAGAAGTAATGAATTTACTTACCCAAGGCTTCTTTATAGTGCTGACGACATACCGACACGTATTTATCGTTACCACCAATAGAGACTTGATCACCTTCGGCAATCGCCACACCATGTTCATCGGTGCGAATGACCATGTTCGCTTTACGGCCACAATGACAAATTGTTTTCAATTCCACCAGCTTATCGGCCCAAGAAAGTAGATATTTACTCCCTTCAAATAGCTCACCTAAGAAATCGGTACGCAAGCCATAGCACAGTACCGGAATGCCGATTTTATCGACCACTTCAGTCAATTGATAGACTTGCTCTTTGGTTAAGAATTGGCACTCATCAACCAAAATGCAGTGACGCTTTTGTTGCTCGTGCAGTGCGTTGATCTCATCATACAAATTCGTTTCAGCGGTAAAAAGCTGGGCGTCTGATTCCAATCCTATTCTTGAACTTACTTTACCAACACCATAACGGTCGTCGATGGCGGCGGTATAGATCACGGGCGTCATACCACGCTCTTGGTAGTTGAAAGAAGATTGTAGAAGAGTGGTTGATTTACCTGCATTCATCGCAGAGTAATAGAAATACATTTGAGCCAAAAGAGAGATTCCTGTCACTAAGTCAATTGGCGAGAGAACAAGGTTCACTCAAATAAAAAAGGATAACCCTACGCGGGGGCAAAAAAGAGGGTGACTTTCGCCACCCTGTTACCGTTGCGTTTATTGCGCTTTTTCTTTTGCGACCGTCACCGCAATCGCCAACTCTTCGAGCGACGCTGGGTTAGCCAGACTCGGTGCATCCGTTAGCAAACAAGCGGCTGCGGTTGTTTTAGGGAAGGCAATCACATCGCGAATATTTTCCGTACCACACAACAGCATCACCAAACGGTCAAGACCGAATGCAAGACCTGCGTGTGGTGGTGTACCAAATTTCAGCGCATCCAATAGGAAGCCAAATTTCAGTTGTTGCTCTTGCGCATCGATACCTAAAATATCAAACACCACAGATTGCATTTCAGCATTGTGAATACGCACCGAGCCACCGCCCACTTCATAGCCGTTTAATACCATGTCGTAAGCATTTGAATTTGCAACCGCTGGGTTGGCTTGCAGCTCTTGCGCGGTTAAGTTAAGTGGCGCGGTAAATGGGTGATGCATAGCATGCAAGTTACCTTCGTCATCTTCCTCAAACATTGGGAAATCAACAACCCATAGTGGAGCCCATGAATTTTCATTGGTGATCGCCAGATCTTTACCCAATTTCAAACGCAGCGCACCCAAGGCTTCAGTCACCACTTTTATTTTATCGGCACCAAACAAAATGATGTCGCCAGACTCAGCGTGAGTGCGTTGTAAAATACCTTCCACAATGTCAGCCGAAAGGAATTTCGCGACCGGAGATTGAACACCCTCTAAGCCAGCAGCGCGATCATTGACTTTCATCCACGCCAAACCTTTCGCGCCATAAATACCAACAAACTCAGCGTAGCTATCAATTTGCTTACGAGTTAATGCCGCACCACCCGGAACACGAATAACCGCAACGCGTCCTTTAGCATCATTAGCTGGACCAGAGAAAACATTGAAATCCACATCTTTTACAAGGTCTGCAACATCAACCAATTCCAGTGGGTTACGCAGATCCGGCTTGTCGCTACCATAGCGACGCATCGCTTCGCTGTATGGCATCACAGGGAAATCGCCTAGATCAACGTTTAGTAGTTCTAGCCACATGTTGCGAACCATTTTTTCGGTCACTTCACGCACTTGATCTGCCGTCATAAATGACGTTTCAATATCGATTTGAGTAAATTCTGGTTGACGGTCAGCACGTAAATCCTCATCACGGAAACATTTTACGATTTGATAGTAACGGTCAAAACCTGACATCATCAGCAACTGTTTAAACAGTTGTGGCGATTGAGGAAGTGCATAGAAACTGCCTTTGTGCACACGACTTGGCACTAAGTAATCACGCGCCCCTTCCGGCGTTGCTTTCGTCAAAACTGGCGTTTCAATATCGAGGAAACCGTGTTCGTCAAGGAAGCGGCGTACAAAGCTAGACGCTTTAGCACGCAGCTTAATACGATCACTCATTTCTGGACGGCGTAGATCTAAGTAACGATATTTTAGACGTTGCTCTTCTGAGTTCTTTTGGTTGAAATCCAGTGGTAAAACATCACTGCGGTTGATAATAGAAATCCCACTCGCGAGAATTTCTACTTCGCCAGTCGCCATCTCTTTATTGATTTGACTTTCTGGACGCGCGCGTACTTCACCAGTGAGCTTAATGCAGAATTCATTACGCAGTTGGTTAGCTACTGCAAATACATCCGCCATATCTGGATCAACCACCACCTGAACGATGCCTTCACGATCTCGCATATCAATAAAGATAAGACCGCCTAAATCACGACGGCGATTAACCCAGCCGCACAACTCCACAGTTTGTCCTGCGAGGGACTTGTTCAGGTGACCACAATAATGGCTACGCATAATGAATTTCCCAATCTCTAATTAGTTATCAATTCTAAGCCGCTCAGCGTCATTATCTGAGCAGCGCAAAGTTCCATTTATACGCTGAAAGATGTGCAAAATCGACCTTCCAGAATACAATTTGTTGTGTTTTATCAAGGGTTGCTGCTTTTTAAATCAATAATCAACCAAAATAGCAACACCGCTGAGAAATTGCGGCTGATTATAGCGTTAAAATACCAAAATCATCAAAACTCTCGTAGAGTATTTATTTTTAGTAATGGATGAAAGGTCAGTATGATGAATTTACCACTGCGACTCGGCCTTACCATGTGGTCACACGCGGGCTGGCAAAGTACGTTTTACGGCGCAGGAACGCCTGCTGCGCAGCGTCTTGAAAAGTATGCGAGGGTTTTTCATACCGTAGAAGGCAACACTACTTTCTATGCGTCACCTTCCATGAACACAGTGCAGAACTGGCGCGCCGCCACTCATGATGATTTTCGGTTTACGTTCAAACTGCCCAAAGCTATTACCCACGAACATAAGCTCACTGGCTGCCAAGATCAGTTAAAAGATTTTATGATGCTCATGGAGCCTCTGCACTCTCGTGTTGGATTATGGACCATCCAACTGCCAGCTACTTTTGGCCCACAGCACTTAGAGCAGTTGAAAAAATTCTGCGCCTATTTTCCCGCAGGTTTTCCACTGAGTGTTGAAGTGCGGCACCTTGAGTTTTTTGCTAAGGGAGAAGCTGAAAAAGCGCTTAATCAATGGTTAGTTGAATCGTCGATTGATCGAATCATTATGGATAGTCGTCCTATCTTTTCGGCCAAACCGACGACCGACGTCATCATTGATGCTCAGAAAAAGAAACCTAAAGTCCCTGTTCACGCCATTGCCACGGCACAAACGCCGATGATCCGTTTTATCGGCCACCCAGAATTAGAGGCCAATTACCCCTTTTTTGAAGCGTGGATGACCAAACTGCCACATTGGATCGAACAAGGAAAACAACCTTATCTTATGGTCCACACGCCAGACAATATTGAAGCCCCATTATTAGCCGTCGAACTATACCAACAGCTGCAACAACGACTCACATTACCTACATTGACAACATTTCCAGCCCAAGATGACCAGCACCAAATCACCCTATTTTGATGATCGCGTGCGAGGTTAATGACACGCGCACACTTTTCTCTTAGAATGTGCGCCTTTTTTAAGGTAGCGCGACGGTCAGCATTGCTTTTTACGCATCGCCATGAGGTACATTATGAGCCATCATAAAGACATCATTTTTTCTGCTCCAATCGATAAAATTGGTGATTTCACCTTTGATGAACGAGTTGCTGAAGTCTTCCCTGATATGATTCAGCGCTCTGTGCCGGGGTACAGCAATATTATCTCTGCAATCGGCATGTTAGCTGAGCGCTTTGTTAAGCCACACTCTACTATTTATGATCTGGGTTGCTCTTTAGGGGCGGCTACGCTTTCGATGCGTCGTCATATTCACCAAGAAGGTTGTAAAATTGTAGCGGTTGATAATTCGCCTGCTATGGTTGAGCGTTGTAAATTGCACATTAACGCCTATCGGTCGGATACGCCTGTCGAGGTGATTGAAGCCGACATCCGTGAGATTGAAATTCATGATGCCTCAGTGGTGGTGCTCAATTTTACGCTGCAATTTCTATCGCCAGAAGATAGGCTCGCACTGCTTGAAAAAATCTACGTGGGTCTTCGCCCCGGTGGCATACTGATTTTATCTGAAAAGTACATTTTTGAAGATGAAACGGCGCATGATCTGCTCATTGACCTTCACCATGATTTCAAGCGAGCCAATGGTTACAGCGAATTAGAGATCAGTCAAAAACGCAGTGCGATTGAAAATGTGATGCGCCCAGACTCCATCACAACACATAAAGCTCGCTTTAAAAAAATTGGCTTTTCAAGTTATGAAGTGTGGTTCCAGTGTTTCAACTTTGGTTCAATGTTCGCCATTAAATAATAGAATGCCGTTTTGGCTTTTTTCCCCTAGAAGGCCCAAAACCTGACCAGCCATTTATCTAGGATCTTTTTACCTCATCTAGGAATACGCTTTGCATGTTTAACTTTGCCAATTTTTATCAACTGATCGCTCAAGATACCCGTCTTCAACCTTGGCTAAACGTTTTGCCACAACAGTTGACGGACTGGCAAAATGCAGAGCATGGCGACTTTGACCGCTGGGTTCGTGCGTTAAATAAAATCCCCTCGGGTACACCTGAGCTGATCGAGCTCAAGCAGTCAGTCACTATCTCAAATAGCACACCGCTGACGTTAGGCGAACAGAAGAAACTAGAAAGTTTGCTTAAAACCTTTCATCCTTGGCGCAAAGGTCCCTATCACTTACACGGTATCCATATCGACACTGAGTGGCGATCCGATTGGAAATGGGACCGCGTATTGCCCCACATTTCACCGCTGAAAGACCGTTCCGTGCTGGATGTTGGCTGTGGTAATGGTTATCACATGTGGCGTATGCTTGGCGAAGGTGCTCGCCTGTGTGTGGGTATCGACCCTTCGCACCTGTTTTTAGTGCAGTTTGAAGCGGTGCGTAAACTATTGGGTGATGACCAACGTGCTCATCTTCTGCCACTAGGCATTGAACAATTACCTGAATTGAACGCCTTTGACACTGTATTTAGCATGGGTGTCCTATATCATCGCCGCTCTCCGCTAGATCATCTGATCCAATTGAAAAATCAGTTGGTCACAGGGGGCGAATTGATTCTTGAGACGCTGGTTATTGAAGGCGACGAAAATGCGGTGTTGGTCCCTGTCGACCGCTACGCACAAATGCGTAACGTCTACTTTTTCCCTTCCGCAAAAGCGCTCAAAGTGTGGCTTGAAAAATGTGGTTTTGGTGACGTGCGTATCGTTGATGAGAGTGTCACCTCCGTTGGTGAACAACGTACCACACAATGGATGACGCACAACTCATTACCCGACTATCTTGACCCAAACGACCCAAGTAAAACCGTAGAAGGGTATCCCGCACCACGACGCGCTATTTTGGTAGCAAAAAAACTATAATTGACACAGTTTTAACGCTTGGCTATGCGTATAATACTACCCTTGTCAAAGGATGCCGTACGCATCCTTTTTTATCAGCTAAATTTTGTTAGCTAAACTTCGGTTTATCCGTATTCATTACAAACACATAAGGTCGCAAATGTTTAAGTCTGTAGCCCCCGTCATTGCCATTGCCTTACTGTCAGGTTGCACTCTAACCAATGGTGAACAATACCACCAAGCTACCCTCGCAGCGATTCAAGCTTCCGAATCGAACCTCAGCAACACAATGACCAACCTTGAGCTTCAGCTAAGTAACCAGAATGATTACATTGAAAGCCTTGAAAACCAAATATCAAAACTCGATCGAAAACTAACAAAACTTAAGCAGATCACGACCAATACCCAACAAAAACGTGTAGAAGCAACCAGTAATGATGATGTGATAATTCCAGTCGCTACACCCTCTATTCAAAAATCACGCTATGACGTCATTTTAGGTGAAGTCGAAAAAGTCACGATTGATTCGATCAAACAAACCTTTGATGCTCGAGTTGATACAGGGGCCGCCACCTCTTCACTCAATGCGATTGATATTGAAGAGTTTGAACGTAATGGGAAAAACTGGGTGCGCTTTCATCTTTCCGATGGTGAGAAAGCAACAGATGAAACGAACTGGATAGAATCCCCTATTATTCGCTACGTTAAAATTCGCCAATCGACCAACGATGAGATGGAACGCAGAGCCGTTGTTGAGCTGTGGGTAAAATTAGGCAGTATTCACGAAAAAGCACAGTTCACCTTGGCTGATCGCTCTCAAATGAGCCATCCTATTCTTCTAGGCCGCGAGTTTATTCGTGATATCGCGTTAGTCGATGTCAGTCGCAAGTATATCCAAACCGAAACTAAATAGTAGCAAGGACATTTATGACGTCACGAGTTCCATTTTATCTATCCGTTTTATTGCTGATAGTGGCAGGAATCACACTGAGTGTAGTTCGCCACCAAACTTACGGGGTGCCATGGACACCCGGGGAAACTCGCCAAATTTGGGATATTGAAGCACGTGTTGAATTCAATGCGTTAGGCAAAGAAGCCAAAGTCTCTTTAGCTGCGCCTCATACTCAAGATGGATATACTTTGATCAATGAATCGTCATCATCACCAGGTTATGGCGTAGCTTACGTGACTACTGACACGGGCAAACGTGTTGAGTGGTCAATCCGCAAAGCAACTGGCCCACAAACGATTTACTACAAAAGCCAATTTTTAGTCGATCCTCAAGCGAAAGCGGACCCTATCCCCCCGATGGGTGATGTGGTTAAGCCAACCTTTGATGGCCCAGAAGAAGCAGCGGCTATCGCATTAATTGAACGAGCGAATCAACGCTCGGCTGATAACATCACTTTTACCCGCGAACTGATTAAAAATCTCAATGACGCCGATAGCCAAAACGCCTCTTTGCTGCTTAATAAAATGAGCAAAGTGGACGCCACACAAAAACTGCTGTCATACTCTCAAATTCCCAATAAAGTCGTTGGTGTTATTCAGCTCGAAGATGGTCGCCGCCGTCAAACGATTCAACACATGAACGAAATATGGAATGGCGATCAGTGGGTACTTTTTAACCCTGAAACAGGTACGCAGCCCAACCACCCTAACCTACTGGTTTGGGATGAATCCAACGTTTCACTGCTGGATGTCACGGGTGGGCAAAACAGCCAAGTTCACTTCACTATGCTGTCTCAAGATGTTTCACCTCAAACGGCAACCAATAATAAAATTGAGGCCGACAAACTCTTAAACTTCTCTATTCACAGTTTGCCGCTTGAAGAGCAAGCGATGTTCAAGACCATCATGTTGATTCCTATCGGCGCATTAATTGTGGTGTTCTTGCGGGTGATTATTGGGCTAAAGACCTCAGGTACTTTCATGCCGGTACTGATCGCCGTGGCGTTTGTTCAAACTCAATTACTGACAGGTATCGTGGGCTTTCTGCTTATCGTCGGAACAGGTTTGATCATTCGTAGCTATTTATCGAAATTGAACCTGCTACTGGTAGCACGGATATCGGCGGTCATCATTGCGGTAATACTCATCATCTCTGTCTTTACCGTCGTTGCCTTTAAGATCGGCCTCACCGAAGGGTTATCCATTACCTTCTTCCCGATGATCATTCTCTCTTGGACCATCGAACGTATGTCGATTCTGTGGGAAGAAGAAGGAGCAAAAGAGGTGATTTTACAAGGTGGCGGCTCGCTCTTTACTTCCATCTTAATCTACTTAGCAATGACTAACTCTTATGTCCAACACCTAACCTTTAATTTTATTGGCTTACAGTTGATCGTATTGGCTGCCATTCTGCTATTAGGGAC
This sequence comes from Vibrio sp. V01_P9A10T6, assembly GCF_963877065.1. Taxonomy (NCBI): domain Bacteria; kingdom Pseudomonadati; phylum Pseudomonadota; class Gammaproteobacteria; order Vibrionales; family Vibrionaceae; genus Vibrio; species Vibrio sp. V01_P9A10T6. The sequence goes on along the minus strand of NZ_CAWNTB010000164.1, from coordinate 10,337 downwards.
CTATACTGGATACCGTTTAACTGAACTTCGCCGTTTTAAACCGTTAGCCGAGGAGTAAAGATGTTTTCATTATCCGAATACACTTCTCCATTTAAGCTACGTCGTAAAGGCATTATGGGCATGAACAAGCGCAACCATAGCTACATTGGTCGCTATAACGATCGCTCAAAATACCCATTGGTTGATGATAAGTTACAAACTAAATTGATTGCGCAGCGTGCGGGTTGTACTGTGCCAAAACTGATTGGTGTGATCAGTAATCAAGCGGATGTGAAGTCGATCCATGCCATGGTTAAAGAGTGGCCGGGCTTTGTGATAAAACCTGCACGCGGAAGCGGTGGTAAAGGAATTTTAGTGATTATGTCGCACAAGGATGGTGTGTACACTAAACCTTCTGGTGCGACCATCAACCAGCAAGATGTTGAGCGCCACATCAGTAATGCCTTGGCCGGACTATTTTCACTAGGCGGTAAAAATGATGTGGCGGTGGTTGAAAACCTAATTAAGTTTGACGATTGTTTCGAAGGCTTTAGCTATGAGGGTGTGCCTGATGTACGCATTATTGTCTTCAAAGGTTACCCCGTCATGGCGATGATGCGCCTTTCGACTTCGGCTTCTGATGGTAAAGCCAACTTACACCAAGGCGCTGTTGGCGTAGGTCTTGATATTGCGACAGGAAAAGCAGTACGAGCAGTGCAGTTTAATTTACCCATCACTGAGCACCCAGATACCGGCAAAGAGCTCTCAACGCTGCAAGTACCACATTGGAAAAAGCTACTCACCTTAGCCTCTAGCGCTTGGGAAATGACCGGCCTTGGTTATATGGGAACCGACATGGTGTTGGATAAAGAAGAAGGACCAATGGTACTTGAGCTTAACGCTCGCCCTGGGCTTGCTATCCAGATAGCCAATGGCGCAGGGCTGCTGCCACGTTTGCAGCATATCGAAAGTTTAGGATCGCAACTTATCTACCCTAGCCCCGAAGAACGCGTGGCTTATGCCGCAAAGCAATTCGGTTCAGGTGAGGTAAGCGAGTAACTCTCACCCAATTTAATCACTAAAAAGCCCAATCTCTATCAGGAGTATTGGGCTTTTTTATTAGCGATGGAGGCGATGCTTATAGCATTTCGGCCATCTGCTGTGCTTCTGATTTTGGTTTTTCAGTTTGACCAAAACCCCGTAGACCGACCACATGAACGTGTTCGTGATCTTTAAACACTTTGCGCACTAATTTATAAGTCGTGCCTTTCTCAGGGCTAATGTTCTCTGGCGCAGCAATTAAAAGTTGCATATCCAGACGCTCGCACAGTTCAAACAAGGTTGAAATGGATTTGGCATCCAAACGCGCCGCTTCATCTAAAAACAGTAAACGACATGGAACGATGTCCTTACTGCGTAGACGACGAGATTCCTCTTCCCAACTTTGAATTACCATCAATAAAATAGACTGCCCAGTACCAATCGCTTCACCAGTCGATAACGCGCCCGATTCCGCTTGCAACCAGCCATCGGATCCGCGATTTACTTCAACACTCAACTCTAAGTAGTTACGGTAATCCAATAGCTCTTCACCCAATACTTGCGGTGAACGTTGCCCCATATCGATATGCGGGTTAACACGCTGGAACAATTTCGCCATCGCTTCGGAGAAGGTATAACGAGTACTCTCAAACAGATCTTTATGCTGACTCTGTTTTTCAGATAATCCCGCGAGTAGGATTTCATGGCTCTCGCGTACTTTCACGTTAAGGCGAACGCCTTTCACCTGACCAAAGTTAATGTTAGACAAACCTTGGTTGAGCATCCGAATACGATTTTGCTCACGTTGAATGGTTTTTTTGATGATGCTGGCCACCGATTCAGAACTGATCGCTAAACGGTTTTCACGTTGAGTCAACTCTTCAGTTAGACGCGCAAGCTCCACTTCCATCTCTTCAATCGCTTCAACAGGATCATCAGTGCGAATGATGTCTTGGCGAATACGCTCACGCAAATGTTGATACACGGCGATGTAGAACAAGACTTTGCGTTCTGGATGTGCGTTATCTTCCGACAAACGCAGTGCATCGCGTAGGTCGTCATTGTTTGCCACCGCTAAACGCAGCGCGCCCAACGATTTATCCGACATGGAACGCAGTTCATCGGCCGATAGATACGCCAGCTCACGTTTATGCAAGCGGCGCTCAACATCGTGATCACGCGCCAAACGTAATACAGAGCACCACCCTGCTTTTGCATTCACCACAAATGTGCGTAGATCTTGATAATCTTTCTGCACCTTTTTCAACCTTTTAACTAATGCTTTCATTTCAAGATCAGTTGCGGTTAGTGTACGTTCATACTCGCTCTTACGGGTACGTGAGGCATGCAGACGCTGTTGCAATTCATCACGACGACGTTCAGCACGCTCTTGCGCACCTTCATCGGCATGCACACCAAACTCTTGTAGCTCCTGCTTGAACTCTTGAACCGTTTCCAACTTAGCTTGATGCGAGCTTTTTAAGGCTGCTAGTACTTGGTTATATTGGTTCATTTGGCTTTGAGCCTGTTTGAGCTCATCACGAGTACGGGTACGGGCGCTTTCTGCCTCAACCAATTTGTTTTTGAGCTGCTCACTTAGCTCGCTACTTTTACTGAGCAGAGCAACCGAATCGGAATAGATAAAATAGTGGCGGCGTTCAATTACGTCTGAGAGTGCAAAGATCTGCACTTTCAATGTCTGAAGAGCCTGATCCGCTTGCTGATATTGTGCAGTGAGTGCATCAAATTGCTGCGGGTCAACCTCAAGCGCTGAAGCAAGCTGCTCTAACTCCGCGATGGCTTTACCGTGCGAGCTTAAAAACGCTTTCGCTTCCGCCAGTTGATTAATGTTCAGCTCAGCTTCATCGAAACGTGCTTGCAATGCCTCATCTTCAATGAGCAACATGTTAGGAGCCAGCTTATCGAGCATCGTTAACGCGTGTTTGCTCAGCTGTAACTGGTTGCGCTGCTGCTGCTCTTTTGCGTCCAATTCAGCCAATACACGGACCAGTTGATTGCGTTGCTCACGTGCCGCTTGCAACGCTTGTTCTGGATCGGCTTCAAAAGCAACTTGGATGTGTGAAGCAACAAATTGGTTAAAGCTGTGGTATAGACGTTGCAGTTTTTGTGAATCAAACGCCGCTTTTGCGTGCTCTTCCACCACTTCTTCGCGCTCGTTACGCAGTAACTCTAAACGTTGTTCGCGCGCAGCTCGGCCAAAGAGTGGGATCTCAGGTAAACGAGAATAACGCATTTGGCGGTTATTGAGCTGAACACATACCGCTCCTTCCAATTCGTCAGCATTGAACGAGCTGTCATCAAAGGCATCGACATCCCCTTCAATGATGTACAGATCTTCTGGGCAGTCATCAAGCTCTACTAGCTTCTCTTTGATGCCAGATAAATCTGAAACCACAATCGCATGGCGAGCTGGGCCGTACATGGCACTGAAATAAGGTGCATCGTCAATCGTGATGTCATCGTAAATTTCAGACAGTAAAACGCCACCTAAGCTATCCGCTAATCCTTTCAAGCGAGGATCATTTGAACCACCTGGGGACGCCAAACGTTCGATTTCGTTTTCAAGCTGCGCGCGACGTTCTGCCAGCTTATCTTTAGCGATTGATTGTGCTTTTTCTTGCTCAAGCACTTGCTGCATCTGCGTCATCACAGCTTGGCTATTTTCTAATGTTGCACCACTTTGTTCGCGTAAGGTATGCAATGCATCGTTAGCAGCAATCCAAGTCGGAGCGATCGATTCCAGTCGTTGAATTTCAGCCTGTTTATCTTGCTCGGTACGGCGCTGCTCACTGCGCTGTTCACGTAGCGCTTCTTGTTCATATTCCAGCGATTCAATCAGAGCGGCGTGGCGCTCGCGTTCTTGCTCTAGTGTTAGCTCATCGTGCAAGTCAATATGGTGTTGCTTTTGGTATTCAGCCACGGACTGACGCGCCACTTGCTGCTGATTTAAGCGACGTTCCAGATCTCGCTGCTGCGCATACCACTGTGCTTCATTTTGGCTAATTTGCTGGGCGTTACGCGCTTGCTGCATGATGGCTTTTGCATGCTGAGCGGCATCGTGACGAGGCACCTCACCCACTACACTACGCACCAGTTGCAGTGCCTGCTCAAACTGTTCGACTGCGGCCGAAGACATGTCCAATTTATGCTTTAACGCTAATAAGGTGGTAGTGTTAGCGTCTTGCTGATGCTTGAGATCAGAAACCTGCGCTTGGGCACGCTCTGGTGTTAACTGATCATCATTTAGCAACTGTTTGGCTTTATCGAGCGCCTGTACGGCTTGTTGATATTGCAAGGCTCGCGTTTGTTGAACATCTAATGCTTGTTGGTAATCGGCCAGTTGACTCTTTAAGCTATCGACCTCATCTTCAGAGATAATCGCTTGCTCTTCAGCCATCATGACGCGCTCTTGCGCCTCTTCCACCACCATCATCTGCTCTTCAAGGCGAATAGTGAGCTCTTGCAAATCCTCTTGATAGCGTTCAATTTTCTCTTGCTGACGCAGTGCGTTTTGCACCAGTTGCAAGTGATCAGAAGCGGCTTGGTGATCTTGCTCTAAGGTAGATTCTTGCTCTAACAGCAGTTCAAGCTCTTCTTGAACTTGATTGAGTAATCGATTTTGCTCAATCAATGTATGGCGAGAGCCGAACAACTCGTTACGCAACGCGAGCGTTTGCTCTAGCTTATTGTGGCGATCGTTGGCGTGGCGCATGTAATCCGCGGCCACGTAATTTGTCGATTCGGTAATCAGGTGCTTGAAGAGATCGCGATCCGCTTGCGTGGTTTTGATCGCTTCTAACGTCATGCGGTTTTCACGTAACGCCGATTCCATATCTTGAAATGCTTTCTTCACTCCGCCATTTTGTGGTAATAGATAATCACGCAACGAGCGAGTAATGGCACTAGAAATACCGCCGTATAAAGAAGCCTCAATCAAGCGATAGAATTTTGAACGGTCACTACTGTTACGCAGTTTTTTCGGCACCACGCCAAATTCAAACATCTGCGCGTGATAATCGACAATGGAGCTAAACGCTTTAAAATGCGCCCCTTCAATTTTCGCGACAATCTCTTTCACTTCATTGAGTTGACGCACGCGCGCGTGGTTGTCTGAGACGTTTTCAATCAGCACATCGGTTGGTTTGACATGGCTTGGCAAGCCTTGAATCACAAACGGTTTGATATCAACTTTTTTATCGCGCCCCGCCACCTGTTGTAGCTTAACGCCAAACAGTAAACGCTGTTTGCGTGAATTCACTACATCCAACGCGGCGTAACATGCGCCCGCTTGCAGTTTACCGTATAAGCCTTTATCGCGAGACGCTTGTGAGCTGCCCGCTTCGGTGGTGTTTCTAAAATGGAGCAAACTTTGATCTGGGATCAAGGTGGTGATAAATGCCGCCATGGTGGTCGATTTGCCCGCACCGTTACCGCCTGACAAGGTGGTAACTAATCCATCAATATCAAAAGTACGAGCAAAAAAGCCGTTCCAATTGATCATGGTTAGCGATTGATATTTACCTCTCTCAATCATGCTTCACCTTCCCATTCTGTTTGCTCGTTAACATTTTGTTCTTCAATCTCGTCTTCGTTATCCAGCAAGCTGCCTTGATTCGGCTCTTGGGCGTGGACAACCGCTTCACCATCGCGGATCAAACGCAGTTGTGCTTCACGCATGTCGTCACCAATACGCACATCGGCACCAAAACGAAATACGGCTTCGCTAATGCGGAATTTATTGGTATCACCTAAATGGATGATCATCCCCAAACGACGTAAACGACGCAATGAGGTACGCACTTTTTCAAACAGCTTTTCTTTGTCTAAGTCTGAACCGCTGGCTCGGTTGGTGACGAGCTTCATCAGTTTTTTTTCATCGGCCAGAGACAGTAGCTCTTCGTACAATTCTTGATTAGTAAAGATGCCTTCGTGCGCAAGGCGTTCAGGACTCAAATAAAGAAAACAGAGCACTTTGCCGACCAACATATCCAACTCAGACAGCACGCTACGATTGATTAAAGCAGTAGAGCGAGGACGCAGGTAAAAAAAGCCTTCCGGCGCTTTGACTAATTCGGTGTTATAGCGTTGGTAAAACAGCGCTAAATCGGGCTCAAAATCCAATAAGAAGGTGTGATTATCCAAATCATCACTAGAAACATGACGCCCAGCTCGAAGCTGGCTATCTAGCGCAGGAAATAAAGGATTTGAAATCGCTTTAGCCAGATTTTCTGGCATGTATTCATTAATATCTGTCGATGACATTTGCTTGTACCTTTGCACCAAAATCGTTGATCGCTTGCCAGTCAGGTTGGATAGCTTGGTAATCTTGCTCTGAGTAGCCAAGCCTCACCGCTTGATCAACAATAATTCGAGCTAAATCAAAATGATGTGTATGGGGATGAGTGGCGAGGTAGTCTCTCAGTACTCGTCCTAAATCAATTGGCATCCCTTGATCTTTATGACCTTTGAGCATGCTGCCGATACGCAAGGAGAGCTCATCATTGACTTGCTGGAACTCTTCGTACTCCACTTCTGGAGGCACTTGCCCCATCACCTCATCATCTCTTAAGACGAGAGCTTCATCACGCAGGTCGGTTAAACGCTCAGCATCGGCATAAGTGAGATACCAAGGCGCGTCAAAATAGTCGCTGAGTGATTGACGTAAACGCTGGCTAAACGCTCGGTTTTGGTCCATATCAATGGCGGTACGAATGAATTTATGGACATGGCGGTCGTAGCCAATCCAGAGATCGATCGCCTGTTGTCCCCAACTGGTGATGCGATCAAGTTTCATCTGTAATCCAAACAGGATTTCTTCAATAAATTCGAGTTCGGCTTCGCCATAAACCAATTCTTGAATATCCAAAATTTGCGTTTGCAGCTCATCCCCCGCCGCTTGTAAAGTGTCTTGTAGTTCACGCAGCGTTGAAGAGGTTTCAGACAATAACGATTCACAGTTGTTGATCGCTTCACGCCAATCTTTATTCAGCAACTCTGCGATTTGCAGTTTGACTGATTGCTGCTGCTCATCCATCACACGTTGGTTTAAATCGATACGATCAAAAATTTCCCCTACCGAGTATTTTAATACGCCGTAGACGTTCTTTTTCCAATGCCCTGGAGTACCACCTTTATTCGCGGCTTCAATCGCCTTGGCCATTTCATCGGCGACCATAGAAAGCTGAATTGAGAGCTTCAGCTTGGAAAACTCTCTATGACGGACGTAATAGTCCGTAATACCAATAGCCAACGGTGATAAACGGTAAATGCTAACGCCATCAGTCATCTCGCTGGTGAAGCGGCTCATTAAGCGCTGTTTTACCAACTCATTGATCGCATTATTGGCACGAAACGCCGAGGCTTCACCAGTTTCTTCAAATAAGCGAGTTACGATGGCAAACGCATCGTGTAACTCACCTTCACCTAATTCTTCATCAAACCTTTCGTTACTCAATACTGCGATGGCAATAAGGAACGCCAGTCGTTCTGTCGTCAGGTTCAATGAGAAATCATGCTGCTTTACCCAACCAACCAATTCATCAATAGGTTGCTGTGCAGCGTTCTGAGTCATCTCACTCATTGTTATTCCTGCTCTATTTTCTTTTTCGCCCATACATGAATGTATCGACCTAGCGAGAGGTACGGCTCTTGTCTACATAATTGTTGTTCGAGTGCCAGTACATCTTCATATTGGTAGTCACCCATATTTTTCACATTCCCAATATAGTCACTGAATGATCGGATGCCCGATTTTCCACAAATCTCAAATCCTGATTCTTCGATCCATTGATACACTTCTTCAGGTTTTAGCCCTTGCTGAGGCTGGAGCTTAAACCGCTTGCGATGCGGCATGCCCTCCAATACATGGGGAATGTTGCCACAGACAACATTTTTGTACACCAAGCCATGATGGTTATAGAACATGATTGATGCCATACCACCTGGCCTAACTTGAGCTAACAAATTCTGCAATGCGGGTTTTGGCTCGGCTAACCATTCCATCACTGCGTGAAACAACAACACATCCACTGGCGCACTAAGGTGCGATTGGATGGATTGCACGGGGGAATGTACCAACCGATACTGCTCAAGCAGACCATTTTTGCGGATCTCTTGTTCGGCTAGCTGGAGCATTTCCGAGGATAAATCACACAGCGTGATTTGGTGTCCAAGCTTGGCTATTTTTTGTGACATTTGTGCCAAACCGCCGCCAGCATCAAGCACTTGCAAAGGTTTTGGGTGGTTGCTCAACAAAGCGAGCAGTTGCTCAAGATCTTGCCAAACAATGACTTGACGAATTTCACCTTTGTCAGAGCCGTATATGTTTTTTGCAAATTTGTGGGCAATATCGTCGAAATTCCGGTCTTCAGTCACAGTGGCTTGAGTTATGATAGCGAATCGTGCTGCTATTCTGTCATAGGAATGGCAGGAATAAAGGGGCTTTGTTCCTTTTTATTATCAAGTGGTGTTTTTTCGGACTATTTTGTATATGTTTGAGCTGAAAAAAGTTGTTTCCTCATTATTAATGCCTCTTCCGGCGATGCTAATCCTCGGTTTTGTTGGATTAATGCTCATAATGTTCACCGTCAGACGTAAGACTGGCTGTATGTTTGTCCTCTTCTCTTTAGTGGGGATATTTCTTATCTCTTTCCAACCCTTTGCAACCCGGATGTTAATGCCTTTGGAAAGACAATACTCGGCTTTTCTCCCCGTAGATGGCACCATCGATTATGTGATGGTTTTAGGTAGCGGCCACGTAGTGGATGACCAAATCCCGCCGACCTCGGAACTCAGCCGCACTGCGTTGGTACGCCTAAACGAAGGCATACGTGTCATGCGTATGTACCCCGGCTCAAAGTTGATTTTATCAGGCTACTCTGGCGGGTCAGAATTTAGCCATGCGCGTATGCTAGCCGTGGTGGCCCTAGCGCTTGGAGTGAGTAAATCCGATATTATTTTGCTAGAAACAGCTAAAGATACTTGGGAAGAAGCACGACAAGCCGCCGCCTTTGTCCAACAGCGTAGGCTTGTTTTGGTAACATCAGCCAGTCATATGGAAAGAGCGTTAAAAGAGTTTAATTCTGCAGGTATTGACCCAATACCTGCGCCAACCAATTTCTTAGCGCAAACGAATATTGAGCAACCTTGGGAAAAATACGCTCCTCGAGCACGTTATTTAGAACAAACTGAGCGTTACTGGTATGAAACGTTAGGGCTGCTGTGGCAAGACTTACGTGATTGGGCGTCCGGGCATGGCGATACAGAGTTAGGCATCAATAGCAATTAGCTATTATATTCAACCCAAAACGGAGCCACTTATGTGCTCCGTTTTTCTTAGTAATCGCGGCTACAAAAAATCATAGGAATAAAATAGGAAAAAAGGCACGGCCCAACGCCAATTTTACACACGCGACCACTCAGCTAATCACCAGCGAACATATAACCTTCACCGTGCACAGTCACAAAGATTTGCGGATTCTTGGGATCAAACTCCATCTTCGCCCTCATGCGTCGAATCAGTACATCAATCGTTCGATCGTTAGGTGCATCCACACGATGGCTGATCATATTTAAAATACGTTCACGGCTAAGGACTTGATTCGGATATGACGACAAGGCAACTAATAGCTCATATTCCGCTTTGGTCAGTTTTACGGGCTCACCATTACGGCTCAGCGCTCGGCGCTGGATATCAAAGGTCCACTCGCTAAAGCGCACTAAATTCGCATTGTGAGATACACCGCTCTCTTCATTCAGTTTGTTTTTTGCGGTCGAGATCCGCCACAGCAAGTTTTTCACTCTCACCAGCAACTCGCGCAATTCAAAAGGTTTCGTTACGTAATCATCGGCCCCCATTTCAAGACCAACAATCTTATCAATGCTATCCGTGCGCCCTGTCACTAATATGATGCCAATATCAGATTGGCTGCGTAGCTCACGCGTTAACATTAAACCATCTTCACCGGGTAAATTAATGTCTAGCATAATCAGATCTATCGCGCTGTTTTTCAAAGCATCTCTCATCTGAGTACCGCTTTCCGCTTGCGTTACCATATAACCTTCGCTTTGAAAGTATCCAGCTAGCTTGCTGCGAGTGACTGCATCATCTTCAACTACTAATACGTGATAGCTCATTTACACCACTTTACTCTATAGAAATGTTCAAACCTCGGCTCGAGATTCTGTACAAAGCCATTCTATTCATAAATAGTCATAATTCTAGTCGTATCACTTTTAAAATTAAGAAAGATGAGAGTTTATTGATTCAAAACAACCTTCCAGACATCCATTAACTT
>NZ_CAWNTB010000163.1:0-23890 GCF_963877065.1 Vibrio sp. V01_P9A10T6 | reverse complement strand
GATTTGAGCTGTTTTTGTAGAAACAAAAAACGCTGCAAATCAGCAGCGTTTTTTTAAATAATAAAAATTTTAACGAATTACTTAGTTACACGTAGAACCGGTGTTTCACCAACAACGACGGTGCCAGAAAGCTTGTTCAGCTCTTTGATTTCGTCCATGTTAGAGATAACAACAGGTGTTAGTGTTGATTTTGCTTTCTCTTCAAGAAGCGCTAGGTCGAATTCGATAACAGTATCGCCTGCTTTAACCGCTTGGCCTTCTTGAGCGATACGAGTAAAACCTTCACCTTTTAGCTCAACTGTGTCGATACCAAAGTGAACGAATAACTCAACACCGTCATCAGACTCGATTGAAAACGCATGGTTAGTTTCGAAAATCTTACCGATAGTGCCGTTAACTGGAGCTACCATTTTGTTGCCTGATGGTTTAATCGCAATACCATCACCAACAATTTTCTCAGCGAAAACAACATCTGGCACATCTTCGATATTGACGATTTCACCAGAAAGAGGGGCAATAATTTCAATCGCACCTGCATCTGAGCTGTCGTCAGATACAAGCTTCTTAAGTTTATCAAACAGACCCATTGTGTCATGCTCCTAACGTTTAATTTTATTCTGTCGAATTATAGTATACCAATCGCCAACAATAGACGACCTATTTTTAGTCGTCTATGTCATTGGTATTAGCGAATTATTGCGTTTTCTCTGCGATGAATTTTTCCACACAAGCTTCGATTTCAGCTGCGGTTGGGAAAGAGAGTGCTTCTTCTGCCATCGCTTTAACTTCGGCGAAGTTTGAGTTGCGGATCACTTTCTTCACTTTAGGGATAGAGATACCGCTCATAGAGAATTCATCGAGTCCCATACCAAGTAGAAGTAGCGTTGCACGTTCATCACCCGCTAACTCGCCACACATACCCGTCCATTTACCTTCAGCGTGTGAAGCATCAATCACTTGCTTAATCACGGTTAAAACCGCTGGAGAAAGTGGGTTATACAGGTGTGAAATCATTTCGTTACCACGGTCAACCGCAAGAGTGTATTGGGTTAAATCATTGGTACCGATAGAGAAAAATGACACTTCTTTTGCCAAGTGGTGCGCAATTGCCGCTGCCGCTGGTGTTTCAACCATAACGCCGATTTCGATATTTTCATCGAACGCTAAGCCTTCAGTGCGAAGTTCTTCTTTGTATTCTTCAATGGCGTTTTTAAGCTCACGAATTTCTTCTACAGAGATGATCATCGGGAACATAATACGCAGTTTACCATGCGCAGATGCACGCAGAATGCCACGAAGCTGATCTCGTAAGATGTCACGACGGTCTAAGCTGATGCGAATCGCGCGCCAGCCCAAAAATGGGTTCATCTCTTTTGGTAGATCCATGTACGGAAGATCTTTATCACCACCGATATCCATGGTACGGATAATCACCGCTTCACCACTCATCGCTTCTGCAACTTCTTTATAAGCTTGGTATTGCTCATCTTCAGTTGGTAGTGCGCTGCGGTCCATGAATAAAAACTCAGTACGATATAAGCCAACGCCTTCACCACCGTTGCGTAAAATACCATCGCAGTCTTTTACTGTGCCGATGTTACCGCATACTTCAACTTGGTGGCCATCGAGTGTGATAGCAGGTAGGTCTTTTAGTTTTGCGAGCTCTTCTTTTTCCGCAGCAAAATCATCACGAATTTTTTTCGCTTCTTCAAGCTGTGCTTCTGAAGGATTAATGATGATTTTGTTGTTCATGGCGTCAAGAATAAGCATGTCGCCATTCTTTACTTTCTTAGTGATGTCGTTAGTACCAACAATCGCTGGAAGCTCAAGTGAACGTGCCATGATTGAAGTATGAGATGTACGACCACCGATATCACAAGCAAAACCCAGCACGTAATCAAGATTGATTTGTGCAGTTTCAGAAGGCGTTAAATCATAAGCAACAAGAATTACTTGTTCGTTAATATCACTCAGTGAAACGATATTGATGCCGAGAGCATTTTTAACAAAGCGCGTACCGATATCGCGGATGTCTGTCGCGCGTTCTTTGAGATATTCATCATCAAGAGATTCTAGGGCAGCAGCCTGCTCTTCGATCACGGTATAGATCGCGTTGTCTGCATGCATTTTGTCATTTTTGATGAGTGCTAAAATTTCTTCTTCTAGCTCTTCATCTTCAAGCAACATGATGTGGCCTTCAAAGATGGCTTCTTTTTCTTCACCAAATGTTTCAAGTGCTTTTTGTTTGATCACTTCTAGCTGAGCAGAAGATTTGTTACGAGCGTCATAAAAACACTGAACTTCTGCTTCTACTTGGTCATCTGAAATAGAGTGAGTATTTAGGACAATTTCATCTTCTTGAAGTAGCAGTGCTTTACCAAAAGCAATGCCTGGAGATGCTAGGATGCCTGAAATCATAGCGTTACCTTAAATTGGTCAACTGTAAACGGGAGAATGTGGACTATTGCGCTAACGGTAATTAGTAGCTCAAAATGTAGACTATTTCCAACAAAGCCATTTTGTTTTCACAAAATGGCTTTGAAAATAGTGGACCGGATTAATGTAGTTGGTCCATGAGAGCAACTAGGTGATCTACCGCTTGCTTAGCTTGAGGGCCTTCAGCAGAAATAGTCACAACGGTACCTTTTACTAGGCCAAGAGTTTGAAGTTTGAATAGGCTCTTAGCACTTGCGCTTTTGCCGTTAGAAGTCACTGTGATGTCTGCATCGAATACTTTTGCTTCTTTAACGAACTGCGCAGCAGGACGAGTGTGAAGGCCGTTTTCTGCAGTGATTTCTACTTGCTTCTCGTACATGTTATATACCCCAATTGATTTATTTTTGTTAGTTTCTTCACCAGAACAGCTTAACTGCTAATCAACGGTTCTGCTAGCAGAGTAACGCTGTTTTAGTGTCATAGCTGATACTGATTTAAATTTCATAATCACGATTTCAATCTATGTTGTCATTCGTCATTATAGTTAATACGTTTCTGACTTCTTTATTTCGAAGCTTAAAATAAAACGAGGTGATATTACCAAAGGTGAGGCAAGGATCAACAAAAAAGCCCCTGTATGGGGCTTTTTTAAACGAAAATTTGATTTAACCACCTATTACTGTTGGTTCTCTTTCTCGGTAAATAGGCCAGAAAATAGTGCGGTGCTCAGATAACGCTCACCTGAGCTTGGTAGTACCGCTACAATTGTTTTTCCTTCAAATTCAGGTAGTTCTGCTAATCTATTCGCTGCTACAATCGCTGCGCCTGATGAAATTCCAGCCAAAATCCCTTCCTCTTCCATGAGTCGCCTTGCCATTTCAATCGCTTCTTCTGAAGTGACGGCTTCAACACGATCAATGAGGGATAAATCGAGGTTGCCAGGAATAAATCCCGCTCCTATACCTTGGATTTTGTGTGGCGCAGGTTTGATTTCATCTCCAGCAAGTGCTTGAGCAATGACTGGCGACTCCGCAGGTTCAACCGCAACTGAGATGATAGCCTTGCCTTTTTGGCCCTTAATGTAGCGGCTTGTGCCCGTTAAAGTACCACCGGTTCCGACACCTGCAACGAACACGTCAATCTCACCATCAGTTGCATCCCAGATTTCCGGCCCTGTTGTTTTTTCGTGGATTTGTGGGTTGGCTGGGTTATTGAATTGCTGCAGCAACAAGTATTTCTCAGGGTTGCTGGCAACAATTTCTTCTGCTTTAGCAATTGCGCCTTTCATGCCTTTCGCCGCTTCGGTGAGTTCAAGGTTGGCTCCTAAAGCTTTAAGCAGTTTACGGCGCTCTAAACTCATTGATTCAGGCATAGTCAGTGTCAACTTATAACCACGAGCAGCTGCAACAAATGCAAGAGCAACACCGGTGTTACCGCTGGTTGGCTCTACAAGTTCAACGCCAGGTTTCAGTGTGCCAGCTTTTTCTGCTTCCCAAATCATGTTGGCACCGATACGGCACTTCACGCTAAAGCTTGGGTTGCGCGCTTCAATTTTCGCCAGTACCTTACCTTTGCTGACTTTGTTTAAGCGAACAAGAGGAGTGTTACCAATAGTCAGAGAGTTGTCTTCGTAAATTTTGCTCATTGCGATATTCCTTTATTACACACGTTATATGTGCCTGGCGGTCTGATAAGACACGTGAGTGGATACAGATGCAGAATAGGTGTTAACCTTAAAACGTAAAAGGATTAAAAAGTTATAACTTATAGAGGGATATGCAGGTTGAATCTCCCTCGCACCATCACTGCAGTTTGTTTTTAAATTCACCAACCCACATGGCTGTTGCACCGCATACAGCAACCGGCATGACGATTAAGTTAACAATGGGTATGGTGGTAAAAATCGACACTAAAACACCAAAGCTATATGCCTTGGTCTGTTTTTGTTTCAAATTGTGTCTCATCTGGTTAAAGCTCACTTTGTGGTTGTCAAATGGGTAGTCACAGTATTGTATGGCTAACATCCATGCAGTGAAAATGAACCACAGCAAAGGGCCTAAGGTTTGTCCTAAGGCAGGAATTAGGAGCAATAAGAATAAACCGATTGCTTTGGGTAAGGTATAGATTAATTTTCGCCACTCTCTTGCGAGGATACGTGGGATGTCTTTGACCATAGACCAGATGCCATCGCTGTTGATTGGAGCGCCAATTAATCTTTCTTCCACTTTTTCTGCGAGTAGCCCATTAAATGGTGCAGCGACGAAGTTAGCCAGCGTACTGAAGAAATAGGAGAACGTGGCTAAGATAGTGATCGCGAGCAATGGCCATAAAACGTAACTTAGCCAAGATAAAAAATCAGGGATTTGACCAATAAGCTGTTCTATCCACGTATTGAGATGATTGAATAAGTAAAAAAGAGCGCTGCCGACGAGAATGATGTTGATGAGTAATGGCAGAATCACAAAGCGTCGAATGCCGGGGGTGAGTGCTAGCTCTAGACCAAAAAAGAAGTATCCAAAACCTGAACGTTGCTTAAGTGTCATACCGTTATCCATGTGAATATCTGTTAATCAATGCTAAAAAGCTATTCTACTCAACCTGCCGAAGAAGAAAAGCGTGCTGAAAATCACATCATGTATTGAACTTCTCACATTAAGTTGTTCTAAATCGGTACAAACTTTTGGTAAAGTACCCCGATAGACCGATATAACCCACGTTGGTGACACGTTCAATTCAAGCTGGTAAAGCTGAGAATAACCATGCATCGAGAAACTGAGAGTGAAACATGCAGGAATTGCGATTCGTACTCATAATTGTTGGCGCGCTAGCGATAGCCGCGTTGCTATTTCATGGTCTTTGGACCAGTAAGAAAGAAGGGAAGTCCAAGTTTGAGGATAAGCCTCTTGGTAAAATTGATGTTGATCACGATGATACACAATCTGCGACCCAGCGTTCATTTGCTCCGGAAGATGATTTCGAAATTATTCGCAAAGTACGTAAAGAGCCAGATTTTAGTGAAGCGGTTGACCCTCTCATTGACGGTTATTCACCAAGCCTTGAACCTGAAAATGTGCTTGATGAACTCGATGATGTGCCCTCAATATCGATGAAAACCGAATCCCCAAGTCTCAGTGAACAAGATGATGTCATTGCTGACGATAATCAAAAATCCGACGTTCAAGAAGCCGAGATGGAAGTTATTGTGCTGAATGTGCATTGTGCGGGAAATGATCCCTTTGTCGGCACTAAGCTTTTTGACAGTATGCAGCAAAACGGCCTTCTTTATGGTGAGATGGATATTTTCCACCGGCATGCCGATCTGTCAGGTACAGGGAAAGTGCTGTTTAGTGTTGCCAACATGATGCAACCCGGTACGTTGGCACACCATGATCCTGCGGAGTTTACTACTCGCGGTATCTCATTCTTCATGACACTGCCTTGCTACGGCGAGCCTGATCAAAATTTCAAATTAATGCTTAAAACCGCTCAACAAATCGCTGATGATTTAGGTGGCAATGTATTGGATGATGCGCGTAATTTAATGACGCCAGATCGATTGGCTGCCTACCGACGCCAAATCCAAGAGTTTAAAAGCGCACGCAACGCGTAGACGCGTAGAATAAACATCGACCATTAAGGGCTCCTAGTCGGAGCCTTTTTTCATGATCCGAGAGAATTATGATGCAAACAATAGAACACAAATTAAGCCAACTTCGTGAGACGCTGCATTATCATGCTGTACGTTATTATGTAGAAGATAACCCTGAAATTCCTGACGCTGAGTATGATCGTTTGATGCGTGAGCTGCTTGAGTTGGAATCGCAGTATCCTGAGTTAGTCACAGCAGATTCACCCAGCTTGCGTGTTGGAGGTAAGCCTTTAGAGGGTTTTGCCCAGGTGACTCATGAAATTCCAATGCTCTCTTTAGATAATGTGTTTGATGAGAAAGAACTTGATGCCTTTCACAAGCGGATGCAAGACCGGATAACGAGTGCCCACTTTAACGCTTTTTGCTGCGAACCTAAGCTTGATGGTTTAGCCGTGAGTTTGCTTTACGAAAATGGTGTGTTAGTACAAGCCGCCACGCGTGGGGATGGCGCGGTCGGTGAAAATATTACGGAAAACGTGCGAACGATCAGTGCTATTCCACTGAAGTTACAGGGAAAAGGGTGGCCCGTTCGTTTAGAAGTTCGTGGTGAAGTGTTCATGCCTAAAGCCGGTTTTGAGCGATTGAACCAACAAGCACTCAAAAAAGGTGAAAAAACCTTTGTTAACCCAAGAAATGCGGCCGCAGGGAGCTTGAGACAGCTCGACTCAAAAATCACAGCTCAAAGGCCGTTGAATTTTTATGCTTACAGTGTTGGTGTGATTGAAGGCGCTGAGTTAGCAAGCAGTCATTATCAGCGCTTTTTGCAGTTAAAAGGGTGGGGGCTGCCGATGTGCCCTGAAACACGTCTAGTCTCTTCAATGGATGAAGTGAAAGAGTACTACCAAAGTATCTTAACTCGTCGCGCCCAACTCGCGTATGAGATTGATGGCGTGGTGATTAAAGTTGATGATATTGAACTGCAACAAAAGCTCGGTTTTGTCGCGCGGGCGCCTCGCTGGGCGATTGCTTATAAATTTCCTGCCCAAGAAGAAATAACGCTCCTGAACGATGTTGAATTTCAAGTGGGCCGTACCGGGGCTATTACACCTGTTGCGAAGTTAGAACCTGTATTTGTGGGGGGAGTCACCGTCAGCAATGCGACATTACACAACGCTGATGAAATTGAGCGCCTAGGCGTGAAAATTGGTGATAGCGTTATTATTCGTCGAGCAGGCGACGTTATCCCACAGATTGTTTCTGTGTTGCTAGACAGACGCTCTGATACAGTGGTCGATATTGTTTTCCCGCAGTACTGCCCGGTGTGCAATTCTGACATTGAGCGTGTTGAAGGTGAAGCTGTCGCCCGTTGTACAGGGGGGTTAGTGTGTCAAGCTCAGCGCAAAGAAGCATTAAAACATTTTGTCTCTCGTAAAGCGCTAGACGTGGATGGTTTAGGCGAAAAAGTGATAGAGCAGCTTGTTGATAAAGAGATGGTGAGCACGCCCGCGGACCTCTTCCGTCTAAAAGCTGGGCAGCTAACGGTGTTAGAGCGTATGGGACCAAAATCAGCACAAAATATCGTTAATGCACTGAATGTCGCCAAAATGACCACATTACCCCGTTTTTTGTATTCATTGGGCATACGTGAAGTCGGGGAAGCGACGGCGGCGAATCTTGCGCTCCATTTCGGGTCATTAGACAAAATTCGCCAAGCGACCCATGAAGAACTACTTGAAGTTCAAGATATTGGAGTTATCGTTGCGAGTCATGTCACATCTTTTTTTGAGCAAGATAAAAACCAACGGGTGATTAATGAATTGATCGAACTCGGTATCCAGTGGCCTAATATCGAAAAGCCGAGTCAAGATGCGATTCTCCCTTTACTTGGTAAAGTGGTGGTTTTGACGGGGAGCCTGTCGAAACTCTCTAGAAGTGATGCGAAAGCGGCACTACAAGAGCTCGGCGCAAAAGTGACGGGAAGCGTCTCTAAAAACACCGATATACTATTTGCCGGAGAAGCGGCCGGTTCAAAATTAGTAAAAGCGCAAGAACTAGGGATCGAAATTCGCAGCGAACAAGATTTACTTGAGTTAATGAAAAGCTAATTTTTTAAGCATCCCTTCCTTCATAAAGCCTCAAAATTAATTTTGAGGCTTTATTTTTATCTCAAACCGCCACATTAAAATGTCCAGTAATGAAAAAAAAAGCCCTCATTTTTTTCGATGCCAATCAAGAAGAGCTTTACTCTCTTTCAATTTATTATTGCGATGCACTTCAAGCTATTAGTGTAATTGTTTTTTTATCGTTTTGAAAATTAATGAGTTTTTTGTTTTTATATTTTGTTTTATGACTTATTAGATCTTGATCACTTACTTGGTCAAAGTTTGCCGTAGCTCATATTTTTTTAGATAAAAATTAAGTTCTCATTGATGTTTTCTGTTGCGAAGTTAGTCTAGTGGACATGGATACACGATGTGTATGCAGGAAAAGAGAAAATCAGAAAATTAATGACTAATTTAGGTTTTCAACATAGGAAATGATTTCTCCCTTCGGCGGCCAACTTAAGGGGGAAATAAAAAACAGCTATATCTATTTTTAGGAGTTTTTCCATGGACAAAATGTTTAAACGTACTCTTTTAGGCGCTGCAGTTGCTATGGCGTCAACTGGTGCATTCGCAGCGTCTGAAACAGGTGCAATTGGTGTGCTGTCTGATTTTAACGTGCAAGCGTACGGCGTTGCAGCAATTTCTATTTTCTATCAAGAAGACAATAATGGCTATGACTACGAAAACGAATCTCGTATTGGTTTCCGTGCTAGCAAAGATATGTTTGATAATGTCAACGTATTCATGCAGATCGAATCGGGTTACGTTGGTGAAGATGGTAAAGGCAGCACACTTGGTGCACGTGATACCTTTATTGGCCTGCAAGGCGATTGGGGTAAAGTACGTTTCGGTCGTATGCTGACCCCTCTATACGAAATTGTTGACTGGCCATACTCTAACCCAGGTTTAGGTCGTGTATTCGATTGGGGTGGCGACGTTAAAGCACACTACGATCGTAAAGGTGATATCGCTCGTTACGATTCGCCAGCCTTCGGTGGTCTAACTTTCAACGTTTCGGCTGGCCGTGGTAAAACAGATGTTAAAGATTCTGATCACGTAGGTTTTGGTGTCCATTACAACGTTGCTGATATCGTAACGTTGCATGGTGGTTATGAGTCTAACTCAAAATATGATGGTTCAAACTTTGATTCTAACGCATACATCGTAGGTTTTGAGCTACCTCTGCCTGCTGGCTTTGGCTTGGCTGGTGCATACAAATACAGCGAAGGTGAGTCTAAGACAGTTGCTGGTCAAGAAGGTGAGCAAGGTCAATACTCTCTGATCGGTCAATACTGGAACGGCCCATGGGGCTTCAAAGTAGGCTATGCAGCTAACCTTGATTCTGAAGTGAACGGTGTAGATCAAAATGATGATGATGAAGTATTGTCTGCACAGCTGATGTACGTGAAAAATGGTTTCGTGCCATACATTCGTGTTGGTCAGCACGATGCATACAACTCTGATGATAAGAAAGGATTTGTACGTGTAGGCTTGGAATACGGCTTCTAATTTGACAAACCTCGCCTTTCTTTAATAAAACGCCGGCCTTGTGCCGGTGTTTTTACTCCATAAACAAGGACATAAATGATGAATTTATTTAAAACGACCATATTATTTTCAACCATCACAATGGCCGTTGGATGCAGTAATTTAGACAGTTCTAGTGTGTTCAATGATGTGGCGAAGAATGTCAAAGAAAGGCACAACTATGTTCAAGTTGTAGCAAAAGACATTACACCAGGAGCTAAGGCAATTTTAGGACCTGATATTGTAAAATCTGAGCTAAGCTATGTCGGTAATTTCCCTAAATCTGAAGGGGTAAATATTGAATATTCATATGTTGATATGAATGTCACTTATTTTAAAAATTATGACCAGTTTGACACAGTTACTTACTCATCACAGAAGTTTCAAGTAGAAACATATCGTCCATTGGCTGAGACTTGTACCGAGCATTGCACGACGACGCAATGGTTTAAGTTTCCATTATCTCAAGAATATATTCATCAGCTGAGCTCGGATTCGGTTGTGTTTACTCTGACTTCATCAACAGGCAAAAGCCAAGTAGAATTTTCGGTGCCTAAAGCCTACTTCTTAGCCGTGATTGACGAGGCGAATTTCACCTTAGGCAGTTCAACGATACCTTCCAGTATCACTCACTCAGTGCAAGAGCAAGCGACTAAACCTATTGAAATGGTTCAATATTGGTTTGCTGAAGCTGATGTTAACGATCGGAAAATATTTGAAAACTGGGCGTTTAGTAATCGAGATAACATTAGCCAACCTCTGACGGCAGAAAATAAGGCATTAGATATGCTAGGGTACTGGTATGAGAAAGCGAATAAAGCTGAGAAGTCTCAGATTCTGAGCTGGTTACTAAATCAATAATCAAGCTTGCGATTTATCGTTATAAAAGGCATGGTTAAACCATGCCTTTTAAGTATTACGCTTACTATGAATATTAGCCAAGTTTCTCAGTTAACAGCACTTACCGCTAAGTCCATTCGTCTTTATGAAGAGAAGGGGCTGATATCGCCGCCCCTTCGTTCAGAGAATGGTTACCGTCATTATCAACAAGCACATATTGATGATCTTTTACTTATTGCGCGATGCAAGCGCGTTGGTTTTAGTTTAGAGGAATGTAAATCTTTACTCGCCCTTGCCAACGATCCGTCCCGGACCAGTTTTGCAGTCAAAGAGAAAGCGCAAGAGAAGTTGAAACAAGTATCACAGAAGCTGGCAGAGCTTTCATTGATTAAGTTGCAACTAGAAGAGTGGATTACCGAATGTCCAGGCGACGGCGGTAGTGAATGCCCAATCATAGATAATTTGAAGGGGCAGTGTTGCCATAACGACTTGAACAAGTCAGTGTGAAAATGAGCTCATTAGCTAATGAGCTGTCGAGGCACACACTACAATTTGGCTGCCCATAAATGAAAAAACCAAAAGCAATTCATCACTTTTGGTTTTTATGTACTTTCTTACTGATGTTTACTCAATGAGGCTGGCTCTCTTTAGGCTCAACAATCAACACAATTCCTTCGACATCTACGACTTTAACCACAACATCAGCTTCTAGGTTTTGCTGGCATTTTGCTGTCCACGTCGTATCGCCGAGCTGCAATCGAAAAGTTGCCCCTTCTTGAACGCTCTCTTTAAGACGAGCTGTTTGTCCGATCAGCTGTTTCTGTTTCTGGTTCAGATCACGAGTCTCGTCACCATCGTGGTCTGATTTAAATTGTTTACGCCACCATAACCAAGTCGTGACGAGTGATAAACTTGCAAAAGCCATCCACTGCAGTTGCCAACTGATGGGGAGCATCGCAAAGATAAGGCCAACGATGAGTGCGGAAATACCTAACCAAAGAAAATACCCAGCAGTTCCAAGCAGTTCCAATGCAACAAGCACTAAGCCTAATGCGAGCCAGTGCCAATAATTCATTTGTTGTATTAGCTCTATCACGTTAGGCCTACTTATCTTGTGAGGATTTCAGGTTGAACATTTCAGCAATGCCAGCAACCGAACCCATCAACCCAGTTGCTTCTAATGGCAGCATGATGATTTTGCTGTTCTCTGCTTGACCAATGGCTTTAAGTGCTTCGGTATATCCTTGAGCGATAAAGTAGTTAACCGCTTGCATGTCACCTTGCGCAATCGCATTCGAAACCATCTCTGTCGCTTTAGCTTCCGCTTCGGCAGCGCGTTCACGTGCTTCTGCTTGAAGAATAGCCGCCTGCTTTTCACCTTCAGCTTTAAGTATTTCAGACTGCTTTTGGCCTTCGGCGCGTAAAATTTGTGCTTGACGTACGCCTTCGGCTTCTAACACTTCAGCACGTTTATTTCTCTCCGCTTTCATTTGCGCATTCATCGCTGCGGTTAAATCCGCTGGTGGTTGTACATCTTTAATTTCGATACGAGTGACTTTTACACCCCAAGGGTTAGTCGCCTGATCGACTATCGATAACAATTTAGTGTTGATCATGTCACGCTGGCTGAGCATTTCATCCAGTTCCATCGAGCCCAGTACGGTACGCATATTGGTTAGAGTTAAGTTGCGAATGGCGTGTTGTAGTTCGCTAACTTCATAGGCGGCTTTCGCAGCATCAATCACTTGCACGAAGCAAACCGCGTCGATAACAACATTGGCGTTATCTTTGGATATCACTTCTTGTGCTGGGATATCAAGCACCTGTTCCATCATATTAATTTTTTGTCCGACGCGATCAATGAACGGAATAATGATATTTAAACCGGGGCGTAGTGTGTGTGTGTAACGTCCAAAACGCTCTACTGTCCAATTGCTCCCTTGTGAAACGGTTTTCACAGCAGAAAAGATAAATGAAATAACGACGAATACAAATATGCCAACGGCGACGAGTGAATCAATAGCCATAACGGTTCCTTTTTAGTATTAAATAATCCTAATGTTGATGTTCCTTTCTCTATTGAAACGGCCGCTATGTTAGCTAAGTTCGTTCACCCCAATCATAGAGCTTATTGTGCTTATGGGGATGAACTCACTTGCCGACTGCCGGTATCTCCAAGTCATTTGGATATAGGAGCGATTCTCATCAACGTTTGAGCTTTGCTATTGATCATTCTCTATCAGTTATCGATATGGAACAAATGAAATAATGAGATTTGATACTGATTTTTAACAATCAAAGCAGAACGTTTCCAGTTTAATTGTTTGATATTATTAATATAATAGTGAATACAGCTTTCTGCGATAGAGACTTGCCACACTATTTCCTTGTCCAAGAGCACTTAAAATGTCCATAAACACTTTTTTGAGCCCGCCATCGAGGCAATTGAGGTCGCTTTGTAAAAATGACCATAACAGCTCGAGAGCTTCTTCATTACGGTTAACTTGATGATATTGAAGCGCTAACTCACTTGCTATATGAGCGTTGTTTGGCTCAGCGGAAAAAATCTCTTCTAATGCTTGAATCTCTGGGCTGCCAGCGGCTTGCTTGTGCAGATCCAGTTTGGCGATTAAGCCTTTGTAGTAACCATCTTGATACTCTAGTGGGATGCGTTCCAGTTCTGTTTCTGCCGCTTCATACTGCTGAGTTTCCAGAAACACATCAGCGAGGGCCAGTTTGACCTCTATTTTTGCTTTCATATCGTCAGGTAGACTTAGTAGCAAGGGTAGTGCTTGCGAATGTTGTGTTTGCTCTATCAGTGTTAAGGCTTGCTGTAGCGCAACTTCATCGTGGCTTGGCAAATGTTTGTTTAACATTGCATTCACTGCTTCTATGGTCTGAGCACCTGCTAAACCGTCGACCGCTTGACCATTAATAAACAGAGCGATTGTTGGCAGGGTTTGAACACCAAATTGCGCTGCCACTTGCTGTTCTTGCTGGCAGTTGAGAAGAGCCAATGTGAATGCGCCACTGTGTTGTTGCGCTACGCTTTGTAATTCAGGAATGAGTTGTACGCTCTCTTGATTCATGGGTGCCCAAAAATAAAAGAGAATAGGAGTCTCAACTGAGCGTTCGAACACCTCTCGAAAGTTGTGCTGATTGACCTCAACGATGTAAGGTGATTGCATGATATTTTCCTTGCGATAATCAAGTTTATAGTCTTAGAAATAGGGGTGAAAATTGGAATATCAAGGGCAAATGAAAAACGCTACCGTTAAAGTAGCGTTTTTTATCTCTCAAAGAGAGGGCAAGCAAAGGTGTCTATAATATTAAAAATAGTGTCAGCGCAACACCGACACTGAGCCAATTTAATTGGTGTAATGTCATATTCGTCGTACCACATGTAACGCTTTGTATTGGATTAACTGGGATATCCAGATTTGTATCATGTCACATGAATGTTACGAATTAATGACAATTAAGTTGGTTGTGCTACTTTATGCAACCGTCGGTTTATCCACTGATAAGTATCGCTTTTGTCATTATCGTATACCTTGCTATTCACAAAAAATATAGGCCAGTTTTGGTTAAGCACGATGTTGTAATATATTTTTCAACGCAGGTTCTAGGTGTGAAAACTGGAAGTGAAATCCTAGCTCGGTTAGCTTTTTAGGTTTTGCTCTAATACTGTCAAACAGTAAAACAGCCGCTTCACCCATTGCAAGGTTTAGAACCCATTTGGGAGTGAATAGTATGTGTGGTCGACGTAATGTTTTCGCCAATAGCTGGCTAAAATGCTTATTAGGTACGGGATGTGGAGCACAGAGGTTAAAAGCACCTTGTGCATGTGGCGTGTCTAATAAATAGGCTATCGCTCGTGCCATATCTAATAAGTGGATCCATGGCATATACTGCTCACCCTTACCAAGAGGACCGCCCAAGCCTAGACGGTAAGGTGGCAGCATTTTCTTTAAAGCACCACCATCGCTAGCGAG
Organism: Vibrio sp. V01_P9A10T6; assembly: GCF_963877065.1. Taxonomy (NCBI): domain Bacteria; kingdom Pseudomonadati; phylum Pseudomonadota; class Gammaproteobacteria; order Vibrionales; family Vibrionaceae; genus Vibrio; species Vibrio sp. V01_P9A10T6. The sequence goes on along the minus strand of NZ_CAWNTB010000163.1, from coordinate 9,398 downwards.
CACGATCCCCGTACGCAATAGGCACACTCGAGTTTTTTCTGATTGCGCTTGGAGTGCGATGCGCTCCCATTTTTCACAAACGTGATGAGGAAAACTTTGTTGGTGCACATGTAATGTTTCATCAAACGGATGAGACTGTTGGTCACCATAATAGCCGACGGCCGAGCCACTGATGAAAACGGAGGGGGGTTCAGTACTGGCATGGATGAGTTCAACTAACCGCTCTGTTATTTCCCATCGACTAGCGCAAATGATCGCTTTTTGCTGTTTGCTCCAACGTTTGTCTGCGATCGGTTCTCCTGCAAGATTGATAATGGCGTCAAATTGATTCGCGTCTTTTAAACTCGCTAGGGAGGTCAGGTAGGTGATACTACCTTTGTCTACATGGGCGAGCTGCTGCTTAGCACGCTCTATATCGCGCGTGAGGAGGTAGATATTGTGCGTGAAAATCTGTTTCATCAGCTCTTTACCGATAAAGCCAGTCCCTCCCGTTAATAGTATTTTCATGTTTCTACCTCATTGGTCTGTGCGATATCACCTAAATGGTGGTGATGAGAACGATAGCCGTGTTGGTTAAGTGGCGATGCTTTTTTGCCATCTAACCTAATATAGGAAACTTATTTAGCATACGTGAATTGTTCGTGGTGATAAATGACAATGTTTATCCATAACTCAAGATGACGAAGTGTGCTGAAATTCGTACAATCTGTAGCTCCAAAATACGGAGATAAAAGTATGAAGTTGTTTTTTGCTTCGGATTTACACGGTTCACTGCCTGCTACTGAAAAAGTGCTTAGTCTATTTGAACAGTCAGGTGCAGACACTTTAGTACTGCTAGGAGACCTTTTAAATCATGGTCCACGTAATCCTATTCCCGATGGGTATAATCCGACCGCAGTTGCGGAGTGCTTGAATCGATGGGCGCCGCATATTGTGGCGGTCAGAGGCAATTGTGATAGCGAAGTCGACCAAATGCTGCTCGACTTTCCGATGATGATGGATTTTTGTTGGGTAGTTTTGGAGTCAGGAACTCGTTTTTTCTTAACGCATGGCCATCAATATAATGCTCAAAATAGGCCACCATTAAAAAAAGGTGATGTTTTGATCCATGGCCACTCGCACATCCCTATGGCGCAAGGTCAAGATGATGTCATTATTGTTAACCCGGGGTCCGCGACCTTTCCACGTAATGAATTCCCTCCAAGCTACGCTATTTATACGGATGGATTATTTCAAGTCATGGGGCTAGAGGGACAAGGACTGGCGCAATATCGTTTAGCGACTAGCTCTTAAACCGGTCGCTATCTGATTTACCTGTTGTCTGAATGACCCAGATCTCGCTCTGGGTCAATGATATCTCGGACTCGTTGCTTAAGAACTTTTGCTTCAGGGAAACCACCATCATGTTTACGTTCCCAAATACGTTGTCCATTGCACATGATTTCAAATCGTCCCCCTGTATCAGGGTAGAGACGCACAGATTCAATTTCTTCACTAAAAGTATGCAGTAACTCTTGGCTTAGCCAAGTGGCTCGAAGCATCCAATTACATTGGCGGCAATAGTAAATCTCAATATTGGCTTTTTCCATGGTGTACCTTTTGTGAAGAAGTAAGGGCCATACGCAACAAAGGATCTTTTCGACCCTTCATTGAAGTTACAGATTACTCGATGGCTAATTGATGAACAGCACTGTCGAACCATGGCTGAGGCTGGTGAGCAATAATGTTTTTTCATTGACGACATCAATACGTCGACTTTGTTGAGCATCCATCTTGAAAAATTGAGTAATCAATTCTAGTTGCTCAGGGGTAAAATCCTTACTTTGACTAGAACTAATGTTTTTAAATTCTCTAGGCGATATCAATAAGTAGCTATCACTGATATCCCAGGTGCCGGTTTCTGAGATATTAATGAAACTTTCACTTTCACCACCCACGGCGAATAACTTCACATTTGACATTCTAATATAAGTACCGTTAGGTAAATATTTCACATTCGAATTGACATCAACCCGACGGATTGGCCCAACAGAATCATTCTGTTGACTGCGTTTTACCACAGTGACCATTTTAGATTGCCATTCTTGCGCCGTTAGGATTTGTTCTATTTTTAAATCACTGCCCCAGTATAACCAACTACTGAATAGTGCAGAGATAGCTAAGATGAGAGTTGCCACTTTTGGATTCATATTTATGCCCTTATTTACACACGTTGGCCAAATCATCTTGGTTAGCTAAAATTCGTAAAGTGACATTTTCACCCGAGAACTCAGAACTATGGATGTAATTCAATACGAGCTGATTATTTTGACCACCAGTCGCAATAACCTGCTTAGGTGCCAGTTCTCCAGTATGTGATTCATTGTATTTTTTTACGCATTTTTCAATAGAAGGTAACCATTTGTTTAGGTCTGGATGATTGATGGGCGTATTCACAACGATGTTGTTATAAACCGCAATCTGTTTAAATTTTGATTGTGCAGGGCTAGTCAATAGGAGAGCCAGAATAGGTAAGAAAAGAGCCACAACCAACATCAATTTGCTTTGTAGTGTTAACTTTTCTCTCCCTATTTTTACTTTCGCGAGTGGATCTGTCGTCACGGTTTGGGATGTTGTCTCTTCGGGTAGCGAAGTGGTATCTGCGTCAATGTCTTGGATAGACTCACTGGCCAGTAACGGTTCCTCTTCCGGCTCGTTGGAGGTGTTTTTTTGTGAGTAGGGGGTTGCTCGAGTCACCGAGGCGATCATTTGATAACCTCGTTTCGGCACGGTTTTAACGAATTCTGGTGATTTAGTTTGATCTTTCAACATCTTACGAAGTGTTGAAATCGCTTGAGTTAAGCTTGAGTCATCAACTTCAAAACCTTGTTCACGCCACACAAACTCATGCAGTTCATGGCGTGTAATGACTTCATTTGGGCGTTCACAAAGTAGAAGTAGAATTCGACTTTCGTTACTACCAAGGCGAACAGCCTCTTGTTCGTTTTCTTGTTCAAGCAAAGAGTTACTATTGGGATCAAACGTGAATCGGTTAGCAAGGATGAATTTTGTGCCTATGTTACTCATGATAATCTTCTTATTGTTGGCATGTTTAACCGTCCATCAACCTAGCCTGCTTGGGGAAGCAATTGATGAAACATTATGCTAGTTTTTATTTTCTTTGATAAAAATTACGGCAAGCATAATCAAAATAAATGAAAAAAACAGTGTTTTTATGATTATTGACCTTGAATTTACAATTGCCAGCCTCATCTTACTAGCAAATCATCCTTGGTTGCACACTCTGTGTGTGAATGAAAATAACTCAGATGTTATGGAGCTAGTATGAGCGAAACGGCTACTACCAATAAAGAAACTCGTGGTTTTCAATCTGAAGTCAAACAGTTACTTCATCTTATGATTCACTCTCTTTATTCCAATAAAGAGATCTTCCTCCGCGAATTAATTTCAAATGCCTCTGATGCTGCGGATAAACTTCGTTTTCAAGCGTTGTCTAATGCCGATTTATATCAAGGTGATGCCAACTTAGGCGTTAAATTATCGTTTGATACCCAAGCGAATACGCTGACCATTTCAGATAACGGTATTGGTATGAGCCGCGAAGATGTCATTGAACATCTCGGTACGATTGCAAAATCCGGCACAGCGGAGTTTTTCTCTAAACTATCCCAAGATCAATCTAAAGACTCTCAGCTTATCGGTCAGTTTGGGGTGGGTTTTTACTCGGCCTTCATCGTCGCTGATGCGGTCACTGTAAGAACTCGCGCTGCGGGTTTACCTGCTAACGAAGCAGTTCAATGGTATTCACAAGGTGAAGGTGAATATACAGTAGAAAGTATTAATAAAGAGTCTCGTGGAACCGATATCATTTTGCACATGCGAGAGGAAGGCAAAGAGTTCCTTTCTGAATGGCGTCTGCGTGATGTGATTTCTAAATATTCAGACCACATTGGAATTCCAGTTTCTATCCAAACCAAAGTTCGTGATGACGAAGGTAACGAGACTGAAGAGACCCAGTGGGAACAAATCAACAAAGCACAGGCGTTGTGGACGCGTTCTAAGTCAGAAATCAGTGATGAAGAGTATCAAGAGTTCTATAAGCACGTTTCCCATGATTATGCTGACCCACTGGTGTGGAGCCATAACCGTGTAGAAGGTAAAAACGATTATACCAGCCTACTTTATATTCCAGCGAAAGCACCTTGGGATATGATGAATCGTGATCATAAATCAGGCTTGAAACTTTATGTTCAGCGTGTCTTTATCATGGATGATGCTGCGCAATTTATGCCGTCCTACTTGCGCTTTGTACGTGGCTTAATCGACTCAAACGATTTACCGCTTAATGTTTCACGCGAGATTTTACAAGATAACAAGGTGACTCAATCATTGCGTAATGCTTGTACCAAGCGTGTATTGACCATGCTTGAGCGTATGGCGAGCAATGATGCTGATAAATATCAAACCTTCTGGAAAGAGTTTGGTTTGGTACTCAAAGAGGGGCCTGCAGAAGATTTTGCTAATAAAGAGAAGATCGCCAGCCTATTGCGCTTCGCCTCGACCGAGGTTGACTCAGCAGAGCAAACGGTTAGTTTAGCGGCTTATGTTGAACGGATGAAAGAGAGGCAGGATAAAATCTACTACCTCACCGCCGATAGCTATGCAGCGGCCAAAAATAGCCCACACCTAGAGCAGTTTAAAGCCAAAGGTATCGAAGTTATTTTAATGTTTGATCGCATTGATGAGTGGTTGATGAACTACCTCACTGAGTTTGATGGGAAAATGTTCCAATCCATCACCAAAGCAGGGCTAGATCTGAGCCAGTTCGAAGATGAAGCGGAAAAAGAGAAGCATAAAGAGACTGAAGAAGAGTTTAAATCGGTAGTTGAACGTACGAAGCAGTACCTTGGCGATCGTGTCAAAGAGGTTCGAACTACCTTTAAACTGGCAAGTACTCCTGCGGTTGTTGTGACCGACGATTATGAGATGGGTACGCAGATGGCAAAATTGCTTGCTGCGGCTGGTCAACCGGTACCAGAGGTGAAGTATATTTTGGAACTTAACCCTGAACATGCGTTAGTGAAACGGATGGCCGATGAAGCGGATGAGCAAGTATTTGGTCGCTGGGTTGAAGTTTTATTAGGTCAAGCGACGCTCGCTGAGCGTGGTTCGATGGAAGATCCGTCACAATTCCTAACCGCAATTAATCAGCTTTTGACTAAGGTTGAATAGCTAACTGGCTGACAAAAAGCTCGCAACTGCGAGCTTTTTGCTTTGAATAGCGATTCTTTGCTGAGAACGAGCGATATTTTAGGCAAACTTGCAGCGAACATCCGGCCAAGATTATATTCTTTAGTCTTAATCTGGTTAGTCGCTTAAATTTGTATGTTAGAATGCATCGCTTGAATGCGATCGGTAAGCTGTGTATGTTGCTTGCCGAATTATTATTCACTCATCTCATTACCGTTATACCGAAACTTACCGTTGGTTTTAAGTCTCATCTGGTTGTGAGCTTCGGTATAAATCATAATTTTCTAAAGAGGATTAAACATGCGCATCATTCTTCTAGGTGCTCCCGGTGCCGGTAAAGGCACTCAAGCTCAATTCATCATGGAGAAGTACGGTATTCCACAAATCTCTACTGGTGATATGTTACGTGCTGCGATTAAAGCAGGTACTGAACTTGGCAAAAAAGCGAAATCAGTGATTGATGCTGGTCAACTTGTTTCTGATGAAATCATCCTTGGTTTAATCAAAGAACGCATCACCCAAGCTGATTGTGAAAAGGGCTTTTTACTCGATGGTTTTCCTCGCACGATTCCTCAAGCTGATGGCTTAAAAGCAATGGGCATTAATGTTGACTATGTGATTGAGTTTGATGTTGCTGATGACGTTATTGTTGAGCGTATGGCGGGACGTCGTGCTCACCTGGCTTCTGGTCGTACCTACCACGCCATTTACAACCCGCCAAAAGTGGAAGGTAAAGATGACGTAACAGGTGAAGATCTTGTCGTTCGTGATGATGACAAAGAAGAGACCGTTCGTGCTCGTTTAGGTGTTTACCACGAGCAAACAGCGCCACTGATCACCTACTACGGTAAAGAAGCACAAATGGGTAATACGAAATACCTAAAATTTGATGGCACTAAGCCAGTTGCTCAAGTTAGCGCTGATATTGAGAAAGCATTAGCATAATTGGCTCGGTATAGGCTTGTTAACTTTGTTATAGTGAAAGCGACCTAAAGGTCGCTTTTTTTATGAACTTTCCTACCGCAAATTCGTACTCAATAATTAACAATGAAATGGATGAATGGAAGTAATGCAAAATAATCAAAAACAGGGTGTGCTATTGGTTAACTTGGGAACGCCGAGTGAACCGACGGCATCGGCAGTAAAACGATTTTTAAGCCAATTTTTACATGACCAACGTGTGGTTGATATGAGTCGTTGGATCTGGTGTCCATTATTACATGGTGTGATTCTTCCGCTGCGAGCCCCCAAGGTTGCTAAGTTATATCAATCAGTCTGGATGGAAGAAGGCTCTCCTTTGATGGTGTACTCTAAACGCCAAGTGCAAGCGTTAGAACAGTATCTCGGTACACCAGTGGAACTTGGTATGACCTATGGTTCACCAAGCCTTTTAGAGGGTATCAACACATTATTGGAGCGTGGTGTTGAAGAGATTGTGGTGCTGCCTCTGTACCCTCAATATTCTGGTACTACTACGGCTGCCGTGTTTGATGGCCTTGCCAAAGCGATGAAACGTATCCCTGTGACGCCCAATTTACGTTTTATTCGTGATTATCATAATCACCCTGCTTATATACGATCTTTGGCGAGTAAAGTCCGTGATTCTTGGCAACGTAACGGGCAAGGTGACTATTTGCTTTGTTCCTACCACGGTATCCCTAAGCGATACGCCGATAACGGTGATATCTACCCACAGCACTGCCAAAAAACCACAGAACTTTTGGCACAAGAACTTGGTTTGAATGCTGACCAAATCGGCATGACCTACCAGTCTATTTTTGGACGTGAAGAGTGGCTACAGCCTTATACGGATAAAACATTAGAGGCTCTGCCAAGCCGCGGTATTAAAAAGTTGGATATCATCACTCCCGCCTTCTCGGTGGATTGTTTAGAAACCCTAGAAGAGATAGCTGAGCAAGGTAAAGAAACTTTTATTCACGCTGGTGGAGAATTGTTTACCTACATTGAGTGCCTAAATGATTCGGCAATGCATATAGAAATGATGGCTTCCTTAGTTAAACGCTGATGAGTTGAGTTCTTTTCTGGTACAAAAACGGTCACTATAGCGTGACCGTTTGTCATTATTATTCTTGAATTACCACTAGGTGTATTTGAAGCTAAACTAACTGAGCTTGTTGCTCCTCAATTTCTTCAGCGTAGCTTGTGGTTCTTTCTGCACCGTGCATCCAACGAACGAGCGTGTTAGAGCACAACAGTAAAATGACGCCGCCAATGGTTGCTGTTACTGCAATACCGCTGAAGATAGCCATCGCACCAAGCTCTCCCACATGAGAACCTACATGGCCTGCTACATAATTCGCGATTGCGTTACAACCGAACCATGCTCCCATCATTAATGAAGCAAGGCGTAGTGGGGCTAGTTTAGTGACAAGCGATAGACCAATTGGTGATAGACACAGTTCACCCAAGGTATGGAAGAAGAAGGCACCGACAAGCCATAGCATTGATGTTTTTACGGTAGTGTCACCACCTTGTTCCATAACCGCACCAACCATACATAGGAAGCCTAGGGCTAAGAAGAACATCGCTAATGCAAACTTCATTGGCGAGTTTGGTTCACGCTTACCTAATTTTACCCATAATACGGCTAATACAGGGGCAAGAGTAATAATGAAAAATGGATTTAACGATTGGAACCAAGCCGCAGGTATCTCAAAACCGCCCATCATACGATCAGTGTATTGCTGCGTGTAAATGTTCATTAAACCACCAGCTTGTTCGAAACCCGCCCAGAAAACAATAGTAAACAAACTCATCACAAGGATAACTTTGATACGATCTACTTCTGCTTTCGTTAGTGGTTCTTTATTTGCTGATTTTTTCAGTTTTAGATCGCGCTTAGCTGCTGGTTCGCGGCCAATATTACCAAGCCATGATTGAGCCATTGCCATTTGCATCACAAGGCTGATCAGCATACCAATACCAGCGGCCACAAAACCGGCTTTCCAACCAAATGAGTTAGTAACTGAACCAGAGATCACACCAGCAAGTAGCGCACCTAAATTGATCCCCATGTAGAAGATGGTGAACGCGCCATCACGACGGTTATCACCTTCATTATATAGGTCACCAACCATTGTTGAGATATTGGGCTTAAATAGACCGTTACCACAGATAAGCAGTGCAAGGCCTAAATAGAAAGTGTGTAGAGAGCCAATGCCTAGCACATCTGCAGGCAGTGCCAGCGTAAATTGGCCAATGGCCATTAACGCTCCACCCAATAAAATAGAACGGCGTTGCCCAAGGTAGTTATCTGCAAGGTAACCACCAATAAGCGGTGTGATGTAGACTAGCCCTGTATAGGTGCCGTAAAGATCGAGAGCATCTTTAGTCGACCAACCTAGACCGCCATTCATCGTTGCGTCTGTAAGATAAAGTACCAAAATGGCGCGCATCGCATAATACGAAAAACGCTCCCATAGCTCTGTGCCAAAAAGTAAAAATAGGCCCCTTGGGTGCCCAAAGTATTGATGTTGGTTTGTCATAAGAATTATTAGTATTTGAGATGAGAAAAATTGTGCTTTAGATATACATGGGCTTTTAGCGTATCGCAATGAGTAAAATCAGTATTTTATTCTGGTATTATTAACTAACTCATTGTTTTTAAAATGCATGTCTATCAATGCTCAAAGTTTTGTTGCGTTATGAAAACTTATCTTTCATTACTGATTATTTGAATTTGCCTTGTTCGGACATTAAGGGTTTATTTTTGTGTTCAGTTTATTAGCCGTTTATTGAGGAGGAGGATGGTGTTAGGATTCAAGAAAAAGAAAAGCAGTAGCTAGGAATAAAATGAAACGTTGGTATTTGTTGTATTGTAAACGTGGCGATCAGAGGCGTGCTAAAGCACACCTTGAAAACCAAGGTGTCGAATGTTTCTACCCAGAAATTGAACTAGAGAGAATTCTTCGGGGTAAGCGGCAAGTTGTCAAAGAGCCACTTTTTCCCTCCTATATGTTCATTTACTTTGATTTTGAAATTGGCCCAACCTTTACTAGTGTGCGCTCTACTCGCGGTGTGGTTGATTTCATCCGATTTGGTTCACATCCGAAGGAGTTGGACAGTGATTTGATCGAGGAATTGAAGTTACTCGACCAGTTAAAATTACCGGTAGCATCGTTCAATAT
>NZ_CAWNTB010000162.1:0-24406 GCF_963877065.1 Vibrio sp. V01_P9A10T6 | reverse complement strand
CTGCTACTGTGATCACAGATACATAACGTAAGTGAAGCGTAATCATGATCGAAATTGGCAGTAAAGAATACCGAAAAGTCACTTGGGGACTTGCGCTCGGCTCGTTCTTAGTCTTTTGTAATCTCTATCTTTTTCAGCCAATGTTGCCCTACCTTGCTACGCATTTTGCGGTTTCGGAAACCCAAATTAACTGGTTATTTGCCGCATCAACCCTCGCACTCTCCGTCAGTTTAGTCCCTTGGGCAATCAGCTCTGAATCCTTTGGCCGCCGCAAAGTGATGTTATTAGGGCTATTCATGATGCCATTAATCGGCAGCTTAATGTTGATCAGCCAACAGCTATGGGTGCTGGTTTTAACACGTGCACTAATGGGCGTCGCATTGGCCGCCTTTGCTTCGGTTGCCGTGGCTTACATGGCTGAGGAGCTTTCGCCTCAAGCATTTAGCCAAGCGATTGGCGGCTATATTGCTGCGAATTCATTAGGTGGCATTAGTGGCCGAATTTTAGGCGGTATATTGACCGATGCCTTTGGCTGGCAACAAGCCGTGATTGTGATTGCCATACTCACTTTCGTATGCGCCATCATTGTGCTGTGGTTACTGCCCATTCAACGCAATTTCACGCCGCAACGAGGCTTGTTCTTTCACCACAACCGTGCGCTGGTAAAACATCTTTCTAACCGCACACTGTGGCTAGCGATGCTGATTGGTGGTACTAACTTCGCGCTGTTTGTTAATCTCTACTCAGTGATGGGCTTTCGGCTTGTCGCCGAACCCTACTCGCTACCGATTGGCTTAGCATCATTGATCTTCCTATGTTATTTGGCGGGAACACTCAGCTCGAAACTGACCGCCAACTGGACAAAACGCTACAATGCCATTTCGGGCATGATGTTGGGAGCCTTGCTCAGTTTATCGGGGATGTGGCTAGCCTTGGTTGAATCAATCCCGTTTATGCTGATCGGTTTAATGTTGATCAGTTTCGGCGCCTTTTTTACTCATACGCTCGCCTATTCATGGGTGAGCCAAAAGGCCAGCAGCGCAAAAGCAACCGCGACCGCTCTGTATTTGGTTCATTACTATGTGGGTGGCAGCCTCGGCGGGTTTTTCCTACTCTATTGCTGGCAAAATGGCGGTTGGACGGTGGTGGTTTCGGGTGGAATGGTGTTGTATGTGGCGATGTTTTTTCTCTGTTGGAAATTGCGCCATGATGACCGCGCACTGGCGCACCGCAAACCGCTGCATGAATTGATCAAGTAGTGTTATCCACTCACTTTATCAAAAGACTCATGTTATGCTTGCGCCAAATTGACTGTTTTAATAAGCACTATGAGCGTAACGATAAATAAAACCGCCATCACAACTGAAGTCGAACAGTGGCTTAACGATGTGGTGATTGGCTTAAATCTCTGCCCTTTCGCCGCAAAACCACAACGTAACCAGCAGATCAAAATTTTCGTCAGTGAAGCCGATACTGAAGAACAATTGCTGCAAGATATTTTGCAACAATTGCTAGAGTTAGAAGGCAGCTCGGCACAGTCTCTTGAGACCACCTTAGTGGTGGTGCCAAACATGCTCGAAGATTTTTTTGAGTACAACTTTTTTATCGATTGGGTCGAAGCATTAATTACGCAACAAGATTGGCAAGGCATCTTTCAAGTTGCTACCTTTCACCCTCACTACTGTTTTGGCGGCACACGCCCCGAAGATGACGAAAACCTAACTAACCGTTCGCCGTACCCGATTTTCCATCTTATTCGCGAAGAGAGCATGGAAAAAGTACTCAAGCACTACCCTAACCCAGAAGCGATTCCCGATACCAATATCGCTCGTGTTAGTGCTCTAAGTGACCAAGAACGCCGCCAACTGTTTCCTTATTTGTTTCTCAATAAGTAACCCTGTTCTTTAACCAAACTAAACTGATGGCATGGGTCGCAGCTTTACCATCAGTTTGTTACTATCCATTTTCTTACTATCAGTTTATTACTATTAATTTGTTACTACGCGTCACAATCCCTGTTAACCAAACCAATGGACCGAGATAATGCATTTATCCAAGCTTACTCAAGAGATTTACGATCATCTTTACCGCGATATTACCGAGTTTCGTAGCACCTTTGATCTCCCCGTTGCTGATGCCAGCAGCTTAAACGATAAAGCTGACACGTTGCATACTTCGCTCGCGATTGAAGAGTTGACTGAACTTGCTGAAGCTGACAATAAAACAGAACAAGCGGATGCGATCATCGATACTGTGTATGTTTTGATGGGTCGTTTAGTCCACCTTGGACATAGCCAAGTGAGTGACAACTTAGCGATCAGCTATTTGATTGATCTTCTGCTCAATGTTGCCGTAAATCGTGGCATCGAATTTATTCCATGCTGGGATGAAGTACACAGCTCGAACATGAGTAAAGTATGTCGCAATGAAAAAGAGTATGCCGATACCCAAGCCTACTATGCTGAGCAAGGTATTGAGCTGATGGCCGTACAAAAAGGCGACTACATTATTGCTAAATGCGCACAAGATTTTGTCTCTGAAGGCAAAACGATTCGCCAAGGTAAAGTGCTCAAATCAGTCTATTACCGTCCTGCTGACCTTGCTTCATTGACGCAATAACCTTGCAAAGACTCAGATAAAAAAAACCACCTTGTGGGAGCAAGGTGGTTAAGAGACTTATAAAAAGCCTAACAAGAACGAGAATGTATCGATTCTATTAATGCGATTGGCGTGCCAACTTTCACATAAAACCTAACTATTTGTTTTTAATAGACTTACTATTTTTATCATTCTATCTTCAGCACATTGATGCGCTAAAAGTGTGCTTACTGCACGACAGTTGTGCTTTTAATCAAAGATAAGGTAAGGCTTTCCTTCAACAACAACCTGCTTCACCTGAGTCTGAAACGCTGCACTTAACGCTTGGCTCTCTAATACTTGTTCAACCGAGCCGGAACTTTGCAATACGCCATCTTGCAGTAACAGAGCGCGATCGGCATGGCGCAATGTTCGATTGAGATCGTGATTGGCCATCACTACCGCTATCCCTTGCTGTGCAACCTCTTCAATCAAACGATAAAGCAACCCTTCTTGAGCAATATCAAGAGGCGCCGCAGGTTCATCTAATATCAATAACTGCGCGTAAGGGTTTAAGGTTGGCCAAATTTGCAAGCAAATACCGGCCAAGCGGACACGTTGCCATTCGCCGCCTGACAGTTGGTGAATGGATCGATGCAATTTGTCTTGAATATTCAATCGTTGAGTGAGATGAACCACGGCTTGATTAACAACCTGAGAATGTAAATCGGCGCAACTGGGGATCGCTAAGGCAAGATATTGATAAACATCGACATTAAAAACAGGCTTGTCGTTTTGCGACAGATAAGCTCGGTGCAGTGACAGCGCCTCTAACGATGCGCTTGAAAGCTGAAGATCACCAATGTAGACCTCACCTTGGCTCTCTGTCACGCCAGCTAACGCCGACAGTAAAGTGCTTTTTCCGCTGCCATTAGGCCCAATAACATGCAGCACCTCTCCCGCTTGGCAGGTAAAAGAGAGTGGCAATAAACGTGATGAAACCTGCAGGCTATTAACGTGAATCATGGTTTTTCAACAACATCCAAATAAAAATCGGCGCACCAATGGTGGTAGTGACGACACCAAGTGGAAGCTCAGCAGCATTAAGCGCCGTTCTGGCAACGGTATCCGCGCAAACCAGTAAGAGTGCGCCGAACAGAGCCGACATAGGTAAAAGGTAGCGGTTTTCAGAACCAAACGCCAAGCGCAATAAATGCGGAACAACCAACCCAACAAAACTGATCACACCGCCCAATGCCACCGCAGCTCCTACCAGCAGCGACACGGCAAAAATCAATTTCCAACGTAGTCGATGCACATCCACACCTAACTGCTTTGCATGAGTTTCGCCCAACATCAGTTTGTCTAACGTTTTTCCTTGCAGAGCAAGCCAGATGATCACCGGAAGCGCAGCTAATGAAAGCGTATGTTGATACCAGCTTGCACCACCAATACTGCCCATCAACCAGTAAACCAGTTGCCTTAAACTGAGATCATTACTGAAATAAAACGCCCATGTCACCACAGCACCAGATAAAATACCCAGCGCCACACCGACCAACAGTAAGCGAGTTGTGCTTAAACGCATCGCTTTAGCCATGCTGACCAGTAAAAGAGTAAACACCATCGCACCGACTACGGCACAAAGCATGAAAATTTCAGGGGAGGCCAAGGCAGGGAAGAAAAACAGCACCACTACCATCGCCACACTGGCGCCACCAGAAATACCAAGCACGCCCGGCTCTGCCAAAACATTCCCTAATAGCACTTGCAGCGCCGCGCCTGATACGGCTAGTGAAGCACCAATGATGACGGCAGAGAGCAGACGAGGAGCACGAAGTTCAGTCACTAACTGCCATTCCAGTGGTGACCAAGTGTGAAATGGGCTGATAAAGAGTTCACCCACCATCAAATAAAACGCACTCATCGAAATCAACAATGCCAGCATAGCGTAGAGGGCGTAATGCCAGCGACGCTGTTTTTTTAAGAGTAACTGATTGAACGTCATGCGCTTATATGTAAGTAAGAGAAACAATAATGGCCTAACCTTACCGTTAAGCCATTTAAATAGAAAGTGATATACCAAAGCAATCGCCTGTTAACCTCGTTAACAGGTCAAAAGATTAACAGGCAAAAGTACCATCGGTTAATCGTATACCAATTGATCGTCTTCATAGCGTGTCGCCACTTTGCACACCATTAACGCGGCTCGCTGACCTAATGCCACTTTTCGGTTAGGAAATACGATCGCTTCATCTTCATTTTTCGCCATGAGTGGCTTTTCACCATCATGACCAAATACCTCACCATGTTTAAACGCGGTGAAGTTTTCGACGTTATCATCAAACATGAAATCAAAATCGTCATGCAAACGGACAATGGTACGGCTGACACGATAAATGGTTGGCTTTCTTGGCAAGTGTTCAGGTGTCGCATTGGCTACCAAATCGCGCATGGCTAAGTCAAACGCGACTAATCGCTCTAGGTTGTTTTGACCAAGAGGTGCGACTTGCCCCAGCTCAAGCGTTAAAGCTTGCGCGGCAAAATTCTCTGCACTGTACCAACTGAAGGTACTCGAGGGTGAATTTGAAAGCAGCACCGCTTCGATATGCGCACTTTCAATCAATGCCATCAGTGCGCGGCTGCGCACAGGATGGCGAGATTTGGGGCTGACGGCAAACGAATAATGTTTGGAGTGACGAATCGCACAGTGCAAATCAAGATGCCACCGGTTTTGCTCAGCGGTGTGTTCGAAAAAGTCTTTCACTGTCTGTTTGAGATGCTGTGCAATCTCTCTTTCTAGGGAGGTATTGCCCTTTTTATCATCAAATAAACGGTTCAAATTTTCTTGCACGAAACGGGTATGTTGATTCGTCGCCTGAGGATGAGCCACAATAAATAAGCAGCGGTGTTGGACCGCTTGAAAACCTGACTGAATATCATCCACCAGCTTATTTACTAATTCCATTGGCGCAGTTTCGTCACCATGAATACCGCAAGAAATAATGATGTGCTTACTCTCATCGTTGAGATGAGCGGGGATCACTTCGAGCACTCCACGCGAGAGCACTTTAAGCGTAATACCAGCTGCCGTTTTGATTTCGCCAGTGACCATTTCTTGGTCTAAATCCAAACTATCAAATAGGAAAGATTGGCGGAAAAGGGACTTCGTCATGCGTTACTCCTTTATTGCACAGCGGTATGTTAATGAATTGTAGAAGCAATTTATGTTGAGGCGATCCCACTTATCAAGATGGATAAGGGTAAACTTAATTCATCAACGATCGTCTCAATACCTTATACAAAAATACGCTTAACCAGAGGCCGGCGTTAATTGCCGGGAATTCTATCATTAAATCTGATAGTTACTCCATACTCTACTGCATGCTCACCCGGTGCTAAATTTGAATTCCGATGCTCTTCACACTCACATTCTTAGCGTTATCTTTTCCTATTTGGATATGAGTTAATGATTGATAGTCGATATTCAACACACTATACCAATGGTGGTTTTGCCAATCAGTGCCTAGAACATTGGCAAGTATCATTCTGATTGTTCCACCATGAGCGATGATTAAAGTATCTTGCTTAATCCCTTTAATCTGAGCCTCCCAAGCACGAGTGACACGCTGATGAAAATCGGCCAAGTTTTCTGCATTCGGTAGTTGATGTTGGGCCGGATTGGTCCACAAAGTTTCCACTACTGGCCACATCGATTGCAGTTCATCAAAGGCCACGCCATCGACATCACCAAAATCCATTTCTTGGAAATCAGGCTCAATTTGGTAATCCAATTTCGGCTGCTGTAAAACCAGTTGCTGCGCTAAATCATGGCAACGGCGTAGCGGCGAAGTAATGATGTTTGAGAAGAAGTAAGGGGATTTCAGCAAAGTGTGAGCGATCTGCTCTTGCCGATGCGCTTCAACGAGCACATCTGTTTTACCATTGAGCGCAGGCCGACCGACGGTTTTACCGTGGCGCATCAAATAGAGATTGATCATTGTGAGCCTTTTAAAGCGATGTCGTTTAGAGCAGTGTTTTTTAAAGCGATGTCTTTTAAAACAATCGGTAAGCCCGCCGCAATAAAGCTCACTCGGGTTGCTAACTTGGCTAGCGCTTGGTTAAGCCAGCCCGCGTTATCGACAAATAAGCGCGAAACCTCCCCCATCGGGATCACGCCAAGGCCCACTTCGTTAGCGACGATAACCAAAGTGGCGGGTGTTTGCTCAACGGCAAAACAGAGTTGCTCGACTCGCTTTTTTATCTCCGCTTCGTGAGCTTGCTGGCCATGGTTGTAGATAACGTTATTCAGCCACAGCGTTAAGCAGTCCACCAATACCACATCATGTGCCGAAAAAGTGGCAATTAACTCAGGCAGTTGTTCAGGGCATTCGTGCTCTTGCCATTCCGACGTTCTTTGCTGCTGATGGTGAGTAATCCTTGCCTGCATTTCATGATCAAACGCAATCGCGGTGGCAACATAGTTAAGCTGAGCCTGCGGCAGCCGCATTAACAGGGCTTGGTGTTCTTGCTTTGCGGCCTGTTCAGCGAAACAAGACTTACCGCTACGCGCGCCACCCAAAATCAAATGCACCATTATTCAATCAATCCCATGCTCAAATAACCCAACCCAGCGAATACAATAAGCAGCAGATAGATCAGCAGTTCCATAATCTGTTGTGCAGCGCCAAGGCAATCTCCGGTGAAGCCACCAATACGCGCCATCAACCAAGCTTTGAAGAAAATACGAAAAACCACAGCAACCAATACCAAACTTAAGCTTACCTGCCAACCAAACCATAACGCAGGCGCTAAGCCGCACAGCAGTAGAAAAATGAGCTCTGGAAGGGTTTGTTTATTGGCTAGCGGCTTGCTTTTGCTGCTATCGAGATCGCTTACATACGGCATATCGAAAATCAACGATGCCGCTATCGCACGGCTAAAACTGTAGCCTAGCACCCACACCATTAATACGTTGCCATAACCAAGTAGCGCCTCTAAAAAGAGAAACTTACACAGTAGCGCCATCACTAAACTGGCCGCACCATAAGTGCCAATGCGGCTATCTTTCATGATGCTCAAACGGCGCTCAGCCGTCATTCCTCCGCCAATGCCGTCCGCCATGTCAGTTAAGCCATCTTCATGAAACGCCCCTGTTAATAGCAAACTAGCCACCATCGTCAGTGCGATGCTTACCTCGTTTGGTAAAATCAGGATCAGCACACTGTAGATGGCACCGCAGATCGCGCCGAGTAATAGACCAACCAAGGAAAAATAGCGCCCAGATCGGTTCATTCGTTCACTGCAATAGGGCGTATTGTTAGGAATAGGAAGGCGCGAGAAAAAACTCAGCGCCAACCAGAACAGCTCAAATTGATAAGCGAAAACGCGCAGCATTACACTGTCACTCCTGCGTCGGCAAAACTGGCCATGGTGTTATAAAACTCGGCAGCCGCTTTGACCAAAGGTACGGCTAATACAGCACCCGTTCCCTCACCCAATCTCAACCCTAAATTAAGCAGTGGTGTCGCGTTTAACTGTTCAAGTACGCGTTGGTGGCCCGATTCATGGGACTGATGAGCAAAAATCATCAACTCGCGGCAATCTGGTTCAATAAGTGTGGCCACATACGCGGCTACCGTGACGATAAATCCATCCACCAGAATCGGCGTTTGCTGCTGGTAAGCGCCTAAAAATGCTCCGACCATTTGCACAATTTCAAAGCCGCCTACTTCCGCAAGGACCGTTTCTGGATCCAAACCACGGCAACGTGTTACGCCTTGCTTCACCAGCTCTACTTTTTTCTGATATTGCTGTGTTGAAATGCCAGTGCCGTAACCAACGCACTGTTCAACAGAATGTTTAGAAAGCGCCGCTAATATCGCAGAAGCGCTACTGGTATTGCCAATGCCCATTTCACCAAACATCACTATATTGGACCCCGCACGAATCACCTGCTGCACGGCCTGATTGCCTAGCAGTAGCCCTTGCTTCACTTGCTCTACAGACATCGCCGTTTGGCGAGCAAAGTTCTCCGTTCGGCTACCTAAGCGCTGCACAAGAAAGTGCGGATTGTCGCTTTCTACAGGGAGTAAAATCCCGCAATCTATTACTTTCATCTCGACTTGATTGCTGCGACAAAAACAGTTGATGGCCGCACCACCCGTCAGAAAGTTAAGCACCATTTGCTGAGTCACCGCGCTTGGCGCAATGCTAATGCCTTCATCTGCAATGCCGTGATCGCCAGCAAAGACCAGTACTGTAGGCTTATGAATGGTGATCTGCTGAGTGGGCTGAGGCTGATTTTGACTTTGGATTAAGGCGAGCTGGTGTGCTAATGACTCAAGTTGGCCCAGCGCTCCCAACGGTTTGGTTTTTTGATCGATTCTTTGCTGTATCGCTTGGCTATGATCTTGTTTTAACATTGCTTCTGGGCTCTTCCATGAAAAGAGAAGAGTTTACTCGTATTCGCTAGTATCGGCTAGGTTTTGCCTATTTGAGCCTAAAAAAACACCCCCTGTTTTCTATAAAATCAGGAGGCGTTTTTAGGTTTATATGGGCGCTATTGTCAAACAGACACGCCTACAAAGGCTGGTTTTAACCCATGAAAGACATGGTTACGACAAGCTAAACTTCCCGGTATTCACATCCGACCATGCGGCCATAATCGCTTGCTGAGGCTGAGAAGCTAATCCATCCATAAAGTTGCTTTCTCCCACCTTAGGCGCGAAGGAACTCATCGCTTGAATGAGGTTGTCTAACGCATTATCAGTCAAACAGGTATATTCCTGCTCGCCTTGAGCGTCTTTTTCACCTAAACCGATAATAAGTTTGGCTCGATTATTTGCAAAATAATCATTGAAAGTCACACAACCTAACGCATCAAATAGCGTTTGATCGGAAGAGGTATCAGTATGGCGTGCCATAGAGATTTTCAGATCGTAACCACTACGCTCAAACCATAAACGGTTCCAATCAATACCGTTGAAGATGATGTTTTCACCTTGGCGAATATCTTCAACCACGTTATCGATCACCTCACCACTGACCACAAAACTGTCTACGCCAGCACCGCCTTTGAACGTATTTTGGTAACCCCCAAGCACCATGACATCCTTACCTTCACCACCGTTTAATGTGCTGAATTTTGAGATGGCGGCGGCAATTAAGTAATCCTCGTCCTCGCCAGCATTAATCGAAGCATGGTAACCCATCAGTTTGACTTCATCGTTTCCTTGGCCAGCATCAATTCGGTTGTGATTGCCAAAGACTCTCGCAAAGTCATTGCCTGCACCAAGATCAAGTTGGTTGTTATTACCGATGGTTACAGCAAAGTCTTGATCGTCTCCCATGTCCACACGGTTGAAGTTACCTGAAGTGACCGCATAGTCATTACCTGACCCCATGGTGATCTCACCACCTTCGCCAAAGACAAAGGATTGATCATCACCCGCGCCCATAAAGACGTGGTTAATGCGTCCGGCCACAACTGCCGTATCATTACCATCACCGCCGAACATCATGTTCTCGCGACCCATTAAAACGCCCATATCGTGGCCTTCACCGCCGGTGAAAATATTGGAGACTCCCGTTGCGTAGAACACATCGTCATCTCGGCCACCCCAGAAGTTATTATTGTCGCCTAGATAAGCACCGAGATCTTTACCGTCACCGCCCCAGTTGAAGTTGTAATTACCCAGAGAAACGTTCATATCGCCATCCCCTTGCAAATGCCCACTGTTACGAAGGAAATCAAACGTTTTATCCTTCATATTGAGCAAATCGGCGGTGAGATTCTGCTTCAGATTACTGACCAATGATGCCATCTCTGTCTGCTTATCTTTGCTAAACATGGTGGCAAATAAATTGGGCAAATTGAGCGCATTAAAACCAAATGCGCGCTCTGGTTTGGTTTCTTCAACAGTGGCTGATACGTTTTCCGTTGCCGCAGGTGCGCCATTGAGAGTCACTTGCGCTGTATCGTTTTCCTCTGGTGCTTTCTCTTTCAGTCCATGACTTTCAGCAAAGGATTGAAGACCATCAGCCCCCATATCGATTCCCGCTTTGAGGCTATCTAGCAATTTTTCTGGGTCAGTAAATGCGCTGAGCTGCTCACCACCAAACTCGCCTATCACTTCTAGCATCTCTTTTAAAATGGCAACGCCATCTATCGCTTCATCAGTACGAGAGACTATTTTGCCATCAGCGGTGTAATTGACACCGAAGATATCACCTAAAGTCGTCTCTGCACCGACCTCAGCAAATTTACCCAGCAGCTTATTCTTAAGCTGACGAGGCAAGTCTTGCGGATTATAGGTAAAGGTCGTTTGAGCCATTCCCGTTGCTGAGAATTGCTGGGTTAACACGCCAAACAATGAACCGAGATTGGTATCCAAAATCGCTTGGATGTTGTCTCCGAACATAAAGTTCCAGTTGCCCGTGGTGACCTGAATATCGGCTCCTTGGCCACCGACCGCGAAGTTAAAGGCCAACTTCTCGTTCATTTGACGGAACTTATCCGCGCGGCTCATCTTGCCAGAATCATTATTACTATTGCCACTTAGCCACTGGTTGTACTGTTTATTCAACGTTGCTTCAGCATCAGACTTCAAGCCGCGGCTGCTGCGATCATTCTGAGAGTCCAAATCAACCAAACTGGTGTAGTCAACACTGCTGGTTTGATCGAGACCAGACATCTCTTTGACAAATTTTTTCGCACCAGAGAGTGTCCACTGCTGTTCTTGAGCCGCTAACCAATCATCACCCTTGCCTGATTGTGCGATGCTTTGTAATACTCCTGAAATACGTGAAGCACCATCAAATGGATTGACCAGTGGCGGTGTTGGGATCGACTTATCCATCATCATGATAAGGTCATTACTGCGACCCATATTGAAACTTACGTTGCGGTTACCCATAAACATTTGAGCACCTTCAAGCGCCTGATAACCAGCGATATCGACACTATGTTTGCTGTCACCATTACCAATATGAACCATGACATTGTTGTCACCAAAGGCCAGCGACTTAAAGCCCCCCGTACCCACTTTAATACCAACATTTGACGTACCCCAGTTAACTGCGGTGAACTCACCATCACCGACGTTGACCTGAATATTGCCCGAGTAGCTGAGCTTATTGTCACTGCCCGCCGATGCCGTAGTATCCGTTTCCGTTTTACGCTTTTCAGGTGCTTCAAACACCTCACTGTTGTCGCCGATGGCACCACGTGCTGGCTCATTAACCTCACTCGCACCAACACGAGAAAGATGGATATCCCCTTCCGCCACACCGTTACGAATGATCTCGTCACGTGCGGTAACTTCGCCTTGCGTATTCCAAGTCAGTGAGACTTTATTGTTTTCAGCCTTTTGTACCCAATTTCCATTGGCATCTTGAGTATGTTTGCGCCCTGTTGTGTCTACCGCTACATCAGAGTTGCGAACCGACACATCCACACGAAGACCATTAGCATCCATGGCATTGATAAATTGATGGCCAAAACCTTTTTGCTTGTCATCACTCACTAAAGAGCAACCGACAATACTGATATGGTCAGGCTTGTTGCTGATGTTTTCCGCTTGGCCGAATGCCTGCTGGAATTTCGCCAGTTTCGCCGCAAGCTCATCGGCACTGTAGCCACTTAAACGAGTGTTGTTGTTTTCTGAGTCATCACGCCCATGGCCAACCAGTTGCCAGCGCAGCTTTCCATCCAGTTTCGATGGGTCACCATACACCACGCGATAATTCCCTTCAGAATCGAGCTGAACGACCACACTGTTTTCAGGATGCTTGCCAGCTAGATTTGCCGCCGCTTTTGCAACTACTGAATCGTTTTCCATTTGAACAATCACTTGGCCGTCAAAGCGCGTTTCACCGCCGTCATCTTTAGGTACAACCGCTATCTGACTCCAATCGTCGACGTTTTGATTGTCTACAGCCGTCACTGATAACGTTGATACCGTGCTATCGACTTGATGATCACCGAGTCTATCCAGTTGAACTTCTTTTTCAAAATCAACAACTTTTGCTTTCAATTTATGAGCGAGTTCATCTCTCACATCTAAGAACTCATGAGACAATTTACGTTTTGGTGTAAAGAGTTGGTCATCAAGGCCAGCATTCCACTTATCATTGAGTGATGCTCGGTAACTGACATTAATCGCTACCTGCTGGAAATTAGAAAACTCCTGCGGATCACGAATCACCACCGCACCTTGCTCATTCACATTGAAATACGTTTGGATAGAGCCCTTTCCTTCGCCTAAACCATCTTCCATAAAGAAGCTTTTAGGTACAAAGAAAGTCGCAGGGAAATTGTCCGCCATTACCGCATAAGGGTTTGCGTCGTCTGCACCATGATGCACCATCTCTAGGCCATCGGTTCTGCCCAAGCTGGTATTGATCACATCTTTCAGAGTTTTTAAGCGATCGCTCACAACACCAAGGCTTGCCCCATCTTTCTTGTTATAAAGCACCTCACTATCGTATAGCTCTTGATACTTAGGCGTTAAGTCTTCGTAAGTAACAGACTCTTTCCACTGCTCCCAAGTTAATGGTTGCTTGACCTTATCTTGCGGCCCTAGATCAGCGTAGGAATACATCACCGTCAACAAATCATAGTCTGCTGTCATCGGCTGTTTAGATACAGGATCACCAATCACTTTGAACGGCGCTAGCTCGCCATCTTTCATGTAATGAACCTGCCACAGATCTTTGCTCTCAACAGTCACTTTATTCAGGAAGAAAGTGACTGTTTGATCACCATTGGTTGCCGCTGTTTTGTACATACCGCTTTCTGCATCAAACTCAAGAGCTGTCAGTGACTGATATTTAGACACCAACTCATCCATTCGAACCTGATTTAGATACAAATCGGCACTTACCGCATTACCAGACTCAATGGATTGTTCGGCATAGCCGTTAAATTTATCGAGATCTCTTCTCGCAGATGCTTTGGCAAATGACTGATCTACAGGAATAAAACCAGACATTGGCCCCCAATCAGAGCTTTTCGCCTTAACGAATAAACCTTTACTGCTATAGAGCTTAGAATCAATCAGTGACTTCGACTTCTCATCAACTGGTCGAACACCGATAATGACATTTTCACGCTCAGCAACCTCCGCCAATATTTTCTGATCGATATCAGGCATACCAAGCTCGATGGTTTCTGGTTGCACGATTGGCTCGAGAACTAAATCTCGGGATTGATAATTCTTATGGGATGAGTCTGTATTTGTCCCCAGCTCTGTATCAGAAGCTACCGCTTTATCCACAGACGAATCATTTAATAACAATTCTGTATTCCGAAGATTTTGCTTCTTAGCCACGATTTCTAACTGGGCCTCTTGTAACGCTTGACCAAAGTTAAATAGCTCTGTCGGCGTCCAAACACCAAACTTAGGCAGCCATGTGTGACCAATGAGTTTATCTGCCCCACCCGCTTTCAACACTTTAGCGACCGTGCTAGAGCAGTTTTTGGTGAGCAGTTGATAACGCGCATCCGGGTCGTTACTTAGACGATGCCATTCTACCTGCATTGCCGCAGCATCAAGCCCTTCTAAGTTAATGCGGAATACACGGCCTTGATCCGCTTGGCTTGCTTTGAACTCTTTAATCTCCTCTAGCGCTCTTTCAGCAAACTGACGAACCACATTATCGATGCGTTTTTCCACCAGGGCAGGATCGCCACTCGCTTTAGCTTGTTTCTGTAGCTCTTCGGCAAAACGGTTTGCTACATCCATCATGTCGTAACTGGTGTCATTCCACTGTTCAACGAATGGTTGGAATACATGTGCTGGAATGCCTGTCGTTTCAAGTATATCCGGGTTGCCCAGTAGCACACTCGCGTAACCTCCAGAAGCGTCTTTGTAAGAGGCATCAATACCTTTAGCGGCATTGAGTTTTTCGATAAAGCGTTTCAGCTTGATCTCACCGTCATTCAAACCAAAGCCATCGTTTTCTTCTGACACCATATCATGCGACAGCATACTATTTTGATGCGCTGGCTGACTCAAATCGCTCCAACGCAATTTAAGATCAGGCTGATCTTCTGTTGCAACGCTGAAGATATTACGAATATTGGATGACTTGCTACCTAGTGGCCACCAACTCACGTAATTCTGTTTATTGAAATCAGCTACGGCTTGACCTTCTAGTTGTGTACGACCTTGGCCAATTTGCAGTGATGCGTGACCCAATGTGCTGTGATCGCTCGGTTTCCAGATGTACATGGTCGCGCTCACTGGCGACATGTGCTGTTCAATCGCTTGGTGTACTTTGTTTAACCCAGCAATATCAATACCTTTACCATCTTTTGCAAGATCGTTTGCAGAAAGCCCTGCGAAGATCGTATCGGCAACAGCTTGACTATATTCATGACTTACGGCTGCTTTTACTTTTTCAAGTACAGCATCGCTACCGCCTAGCTGATCGATATTGGCAAGATTACCTTTGCCCTTAGTGACGAAATCGCCATTTCCATCCAGATACAGATGTTTACTCTCCTTCAAGTTGGCGTTATCAAGCTGGTCATACAGACGGCTAAAGCTATCGTGAGCTTTGATGCTTTGCTCAGAGGCTGCAAGAACCGAGACTTCCTCTAAACGCACATTCACTTGGTTTAACAGTGAACTCATAGCCTCAACGCGGCCAGAATCGGGGTGGCCGAGTAGGTAGCCTTCAACCTGTTTGCGCAGGTTCACCAGTTTTTCTACGGACTCCAAATTATAATCTGCATAATCAATCGCACCGTGCCCTAGATCCTTTGCGGCTTTAAATAGAAGAGGGATAGTATGATAATCAGCCAGTGCATCAATCACTTGTTGGTAGCTTTCACCACGAATTTTACCGCTCACATGAGCAGCATCAAGTAGCTCAGTCACAGACATCAGTTCTACGTTGGTGTTGTACGTCCAAGCACCGTCTTCTTTTTGTGCCAAAATTCGCGTGCGACCATCGTGATGCGAGAGCACCTTGTTATCGACTAAGAATAGCTCATCTGGCATCTGCTCGAAGTTGTCGAAGTTTGCCAAGATAAAGCGCTCAATGGATTTTTGTTGAGCTGCATCTTCAGGATTATCAAGAAGAATAGTCTTTCTCTTTCCATCGGTTCCCGGCCACGATCGAACTTCAAAACCTTTATCGCCTTCTTGCACTAATAGATTTCGTTCGGCACGGAGTGAGTAAAATGGCAACACGTCATTTAACATGTTGTTCATTATGGAAGCGACGTTTTCTTGCTGCTTGTTACTCTCTAGATTCGACGTTTCACCTAAAGCGTGTAATTCCTCTTTATCGTTAGAAGCTATCTTGGTTAATGTGAGCGTCTCATGGCTATCAATATAAGGAGCCGTAATTTGCGCCCATTGCTCGGCATACTGCGTCATCAACCATTCTGCTTTATGATTTGCAGAAGCACTGGATTTAGGGTTTTTAACTGGAGGCTGGCCTTTGCTTGCCCGATACTCCTGATACCAGGCATCGAAATCATCACTATCGCTCACCAGAGCATTCACTTCAGTAATGATGGCTTTGCGGCTAGCAGAGTCAAAATGATCGAGTGCCTTAACATCAATTTTTGCGGTGGACTCTGTTTTAGGCACAAATTTACTTAAAACACTCGGCACACTGCGAAACTCAAACAAAATCGCGGGTTCAGGCTGCTGCGAACTTCCTGTCGTTGCATTGTTGATTCCATGCCCCGCCACTTCTCCGCCATACTGGAAGTATTCAAACACGTTCTTAGCAAGGCTTTCTGAATGTGAACCTTTCAGCTTCTCAATAATTTGTTGTCGCACGTATCGTGAGTCGTCTGCGCTCAGAAGCTCCAGCATTTTTACTGGCTTAGTTCTCGGCAAAATCTCCCAAGCATTTTTCACTTTCGGATCGGTTAATCCTTGAGCATTCAGCGAGAAGCCTTCAGATGCAGGATCCCAATCATTAATATAGATACCGTACTCTTTCGCCAGATTTGCTGTTTTTGAATACACCGATGTTAGATAGGCATACACATTTTGCGCTGCCACTGGATCATCTAATTTAGCTTCGTTCGCATTTACTAAAAATTCATCTCTCAGTCCTGACTGATACCAAGGCGCAGATTCTAGAAGTCTCACTTCCAATGACGAGCTTGAACCAAATTCTTTCGCGCTGATGGCCATCGTGGCTTGTTGCCCACTAGGGGTCATTCCTATTGTCTGCCCTTGAGCTTCAATAGAAGTACCGTTACCCGCCGCGATGAAATGCTTCGAATTCGATATAACCAGCGTAAAACGCCCGTCATCACTAACCAAACTAGGTAAGCTATGGTGGTTCGATTGATTGATATGGCCTGTAAATTCTTTCGCTAGCCATAACATTGCCTCTTTGCGACTTTCAATCGCAACCATATCACTGGTTTCACTAGGATATGTAACCAATTCAATGGTATGAGTCTGCCAGTTGTTCACCCCTTTGATATCAGTGATACCAACTGGGTTACTGTAACCACCTTGATTCATATCTTTGGTCAACATAAACAATGGGTTACCTTGTGAATCATGCACATATCCAAACGTCTGTGCTGAGTTCTTAGGTAAAACAACAACTAGGCCAGATAGCTCATTTTCTATACCAATGGATGTCGATGCAAAATGGCTTTTAAACCCGGGAACGCTTTTAGAACCAAGTTGACCAGTCGGTTGATTTCCCTTAACAGCGCTTAGCCCTTCTAGGTTCACCCCTGAAATGTGAATCTCTTTTCGGCTCACATCCTGAGAGGCCGTTGTTGGAACAACAATGCTGTCGGTGTTTGTCTCAGTGAACATCGAAGTGACAGAACTACCCGTATTTTTCGCTCGAATTCCTGCGTTAATTTGCAGGCGGTTGACTGCATTGGTCGCACCTTCTAAGGCTTCTAGCTCTTGCTCGCTCAAGCCTTCGCTAAAGCGGCCATCAGCGTTTGTTTGACTGTCAGCGTTGATATGGCGGCCCGCAACACCAGCGGCTTCGACGCTATGTGCTTGACCCGCAAGGCCGCTGCCAGTCACGCCTTCGCGGTCAGGGCGATCGCCTTCGTTTTGCTTCGTCCCTTTTGCATCATTCTGCGCTTGGTTGGCTTTATTTTCGGCATTCATCGCATCACGATCACCACGCGATTGCGCGTCGTTTACTGCGCTGTGTGCGTCAGATTCGGCCTGTTTCACATCATTGCTTTTCGCCACAGCATCGGCTTTGCGTGTTTTTGCATCGGCTTCTGCATCAGCAATGTCTTGCTTTGCGCCTGCTCGATTTTGCTCACCTTTTGCGACGCCCACTTCCGATTGTGCAACCGAATCTTTGACTTTATTTTGATTGTCCGCGTGCATCTGTTTCGTGGCAGTAATCTGCTCACCAGAAACCTGTTTTGCGTTGTCCAATTTGGTTTGAACACCATCAAGCAAGCCACCGGCAAAATCGTTGCGCCATTGGTCGCCCGACTCACCCGTATGCGTGGCTTTGTCATCGAGCACATCGAGACCTTGTGCCAGTTCGGTTAACTCAGCCGTCACGGTTTCCGACTCTTCTTTCACTGCATCGCGCTGCGCTTGACCATTATTTTCCAGAGCTTGTTGGTCGGTAGATTCCAGTTGGCTTTGCGAACCTGCGACAGCATCGAGCTGTTTCTGCTTTTCTTGTTCTAGACGCTGGCGATCCGCTTCTGCGCGCTCTTTGTCTGATAGGGCATTCTGCGACGCTTGATTTTGCGTTGCATGCTCACTCACCGCATTAGTTTGCTGTGGCGTTTCTGATTTCGCAACTACGTTATCTAAGATATAGCCCAGCCCATCATTGTGGCCTGTTCCTTTGAATTCGATACGGTTGCTGCCAGCATGAGCGGTCAGTTTTAAGGTTTTTTGCTGCCAAGCAGACTCGTCACCCGACGATGAGAACACCACTTCACCGTTCCAAAGAACGTCAATGCCTTCGTTATTAGAAATGCCTGCACGTTTTGCAAAATCAAAGCTCACAGCAATGACCTCGCCTTCCGTCAGGTTCTGAATATCTTGGTAGATAGTCGTGCTTTGATCTGTTGCCAATTCAGACACATTGTTACCGTGCCCATCCCGCTCCAAACCATATGAACTTGCAGAAACATAAGCTTCGACACCATGCGTAGAACTCCAACCGAAATCACTCTGCTCAAAATCGCCATTAACAATGAGATTTGGCCCTTGAACTTGGTCCGAAGAGTCGTCAACGCTGAGCGCATTTTGCATTTGATTGAGATCAGGTGCGTCTACCTTGGTCACACTACCTGTTAGGCTGTCTCCCAAATCAGAGCCCACTTCTTCAATCGCCTCCATTTGGAAGCCATCCAGCTTGGTGATTTCAGGTGTCGCAATCGCACCACGGCCTTTATGCGTGCCGGATGATGATGCTTCATCGCCTTGCACTAAGTAGTTGATTGCTTGGCTACCACCTACACCAAGTACGGTTTGCTTGATGTTATCAAACAGGGCTGAGAGCTTGTTGCTACTGGTGTTGCTCGACGCGACCGCCAAACTGTAGAAATCACCATTACCGATTTTGATCGCCACGTTGTTTTGAGCGTAAGAAGCATTAACCCCTAAACCATCACCAACATGAATATTAGCGTTGGCTTTACCTTTCATGACCGCGACGTTCAAACCATCGCCGATTTTGGTATTGACGTTGTATTGGCCCCAAGCAACATTGACCGAAATACCGTCACCAACCACGGTGTTAATATTGGCATCCCCATAAGCGGCGGTGACGTTTAGGCCATCTCCCACTCGAGTCGTTACGTTCGCTTTACCTTTCGCGGCGGTCACCTGCATACCATCACCGACTTTGGTGACGATGTTGCCCTTACTCCAAAGTGCGTTAAAGCTATCGCCATCACCCACTTGAGTCACGATGTTGGCTTCACCTTTGGCTAGCACAACATTTCGGCCATTACCCACTTTGGTGATAACGTTGGCTTTACCCCAAGCACCGGTATAATCATCACCATCACCCACATGGGTAATGATATTGGCTTGACCTTGCACGACTGAGACTTCTTGACCATCGCCCACTTTGCTGATGACGTTGGCTTCACCTTTGGCAAAATTATAGCGATCTCCATCACCTACATGAGTAAACACGTTAGCTTGACCCCAAGCCACGTTAACACCCAAGCCATCACCGACTTTGGTAATAATGTTTGCCTTGCCCTTGGCAATACCGATAGTCGTGCCATTTCCGACATGGGTCATCACGTTGCCGATATCGGAAATCAATAAACCTACCGTGGTGCCTTCGCCCACTTTGGTGAGGATATTGCCTTTACCCGCCAATACAGCGGCGGTGGTTGCATCACCGACATGAGTCACGACGTTGGCTTTCGCCGCGGCCACAACACCCATGAAATCATCACCCACTTTGGTGACGATATTGGCTTCGCCCAGTGCTAACACGCCCGTTAGACCATCGCCGACATGGGTCATAATGTTGGCTTTACCGAACATCGCCGCCAGCGTTGTGCCGTTACCGACTTTGGTCATCACGTTCACTTCGCCCGCAAATATTCCTAAGCTGGTTCCATCACCGACATGGGTGTAGATGTTAGCTTTACCGACCATCAGCGCAGCGGTGAGATCATCGCCCACTTTGGTCATAATGTTGGCTTGACCGATCATTGCAGCAAACGTGCTGCCACTGCCTACGTGAGTGAAGATGTTGGCGTTACCCACCATAGCCGCAAGTGTGGTTCCATTACCGACTTTAGTTGCTATGTTGCCTTTGGCCAACATAAGCGCCACCGACATGCCATCACCGATATGGGTGAAGACGTTAGCTTCGGCCACCATTAACGCGAGAGCATCACCGTTGCCCACTTTGGTAAAGACGTTACCAAGGCCGCCCATCAGTGCACAAGCATTCCCTTCGCCCACATGGGTAAAGATATTGCCTGCGCCAATCATGACTGCAATAGAGGTTCCATCACCCACTTTGGTGAAGATATTACCCGCCGCGCCCATTACGCCAAGGGTTTGACCATCGCCGACATGCGTTAGCACGTTGCCAACGCCAAGCATAATACCGGTCGTGTCGCCATTCCCGACTTTCGTTAGGATGTTCGCGCCGCCTACCATGACACCCGTTGTGGTGCCATCACCGACGTGGGTGAGCACGTTCGCGCCTCCGCCCATCACAGCAAGGGTGTTGCCTTTGCCTTTTTTGGTGAGAATGTTTGCACCGCCGAGTGCCACCGCCGTGGTATTCGATACTTGATCATCACTGCTGATATGGGTAATCACGTTCGCACCACCCAGCATACCCGCCGTGAGTTCACCCTCACCCATTTTGGTCAGTACGTTTGCACCACCAGCCAGTACCGCAGCCACATCGCCTTGACCGACTTGCGTCGTGACATTGAAACCGCCAGCCGCTAGCCATAGTGCATCACCACTACCGATTTGCGTGTGCGTGTTATAGCCGCCCAGTAGAGTAACTCGACTATTGCCTTGGCCTTTCTGTACCGAGATGTTGCCGTAAGCCAATAAGTGAGCCAGATAATCACCGTTACCGACACGAACCAGCACGTTCAACGCACCACCCGCGTAAACATCCATCTTGCCCTGCTGACTTTGGTGCACTAATACGTTTGCCAAACCTGCGCCGCGGAAGGTGAGATCCCCTTCTTCGCCACTTTTGACAATCACGTTAGCCGCGCCTGCACCGTTAAATTCGGTATTACCAAATTGGGAGCTGTGCAAAATCACGTTGGCAAGACCGCCACCGTTAAAGTAAACATGACCGCGTGTTACGTTGGATTTAATAACGTTACCGCCACCGACACCATTGAAATGAATATCGCCAGAGCTTTCGCCGCTATCGCTTACGGGTTTGAATAAGGTTTGATCCGTGTATTCGTCGATATCAGCCACGGTTTCGCTGGTACTTCTTACCGCGTTAACGCTGTAATGCAAGTCGCTGAGCGAGTAACCCCCTTTGCCCATTGGGTTATACCCAGTTGCAGACGAAATATCTTGGTTGGCTATATTGGCCGTGTGATCACCTTCTTTATACCAAGAGCGAGCTTGATATTTCAGCGCGCCGGTTTCGGCATCGTTCGCCAGTTCAACCACAACGATTTTCGTGTGTTGTCCCAGCATTTTAGCGTAAACATAAGTGTTGGGTTTGCGGTTTGATTTCACCGCTTTGACATCAACCTTAGTGCCATCAGCAAAAATGGCGTGACCACCCATTTTTGCATCCGACAATGACACATCTTTCGCATCAATCACCGCACCATTGGCGTAAGTCACCCACTCATATTCAGTCAGGCTTTTTTCAACCGCATGAACAGTCACTGATTGCTGATGTTCAATGGCAATATTAGAAAGGGTGTAACCACCGTTGACTGGATTGGACTCAAAGCCACCTGAAGAAGAAACATCGGAATGAGCAAGATCGGTTAAGTGATTACCCTGCTTGAACCACGCCTCTGAGTAGTACTTGAGTTTGCCGGATTCGGCATCGTTATAGAGACGGATTTTGTTGATTTTGGTGTAATTACCATCTGCAATAGCAAACAAATAGGTATTGGGCTCTCGCTCTGATTTTACGGCGTTAACCGCATGGAACTTGTTGCCGTTATCAATCGATAAACCGTGCATCTGTGCGGCAGTGAGTACGATCTCGTCCGCTTTGGCATATTCCATACCTTGAGCATCAAAGTCGCCGCCACTACCTTTACGAGTAATGGTGTTATAAGCACCACCGCCCGAGAAATGAATATCACCATGTGCCACATCAGAATAAAGGCTGTTGTAACCACCCACACCTTCGAAGCGAATATTACCGCGTGTTTCGGTATACACATCGTTCGCATTGTGCGTACGCTCAATTCGATTGGATGCCCCGGCACCCTCTAGGGTAACATCCCCAACCTTGCCTTTGCGAACCAAATGGTTATCCGCACCAGCTCCACTAAAGTGCAGGTTACCGCTTTCAACACGTGAGCTAATACTGTTAGCAACCCCCGCGCCGACAAAACGCACATCACCTTGAGATCCTTGATACTGGTTAAACCAAGTACGATCGATTTTATTGCCCGCACCTGCACCTTCGAAACTCAAGTTTCCATGATTGGTTTCATGCCAGATAGCGTTGTAGCCACCAGCACCTTGGAAAGAAACATGGCCTGATAACCCTTGGCGCTTAATGTGGTTGTAAGCCGCAGCACCTGCGTAGCTGATGTTGCCATGCTGGCCGTCATGACCAATGTCTACACCACCAGCAGCACCTGAAAATGAGAGATTACCGTCTCCGTTTTTCTTGATATCAGCATAACCCGCAGCGCCTCGAACGCTCAGGTTCCCCGTTGTATCCTCAACTTTTAGATAGCCGGCCCCCGCCGATACCGTATCGTTACCTGAACCGGTATATACCGTGGCTCCGATCGACCCCAGATGAATATGATCATCTCCGCCATAAGCATGAATTTCGCCGCCAAAACCGATGGCAACAATGTCGTTATTTCCATCGTCGGCGGAATAATTTCCGGTGAAGAAGTATTCGACACTTCTCCAAAATGGTTTTCCCATAGACTGTGGCTCTTATTATTATTTAAATAGAAAACCACTGTACCTTACGGATACAGCGGTCGTTTTGCGTGTCGATTTTGCCGCGGACAGTACACACTTTTTGCCCTTTCCACGGCAAAAAAACACGCTGTCGTAAGTCATTGACGATTTGACGTCCGTGCCCAAAAGGAGCAAGCATTTCAGGAATGTAGATATGATCACCAGAGCGCCAGTCAGCGGCTTCGATTTCTCGTTCACCGGACAATAGCAACTCTCTCACTTGCTCAGACAAAAACGCCCAATTACAAAATGCAATTGGACGTCCTTGTTCATCTTCGTAATAGCAAAACTGATTTAACTCAAATGATGGCATAATCCGTTGCTGCCATTCACTGATAAGATACCGCTGATGCAGAGGAGAATATTGGCTGAGCAGAAGAATCCCACCCATCATTTTCTGCATCAT
Organism: Vibrio sp. V01_P9A10T6; assembly: GCF_963877065.1. NCBI lineage: Bacteria > Pseudomonadati > Pseudomonadota > Gammaproteobacteria > Vibrionales > Vibrionaceae > Vibrio > Vibrio sp. V01_P9A10T6. The sequence goes on along the minus strand of NZ_CAWNTB010000162.1, from coordinate 805 downwards.
TGCACGATCCAGTTTTGCCGCGTGATGTTGAATCAACATACGCTAAGCCACCTTTATTTTTTCGTGCGTGTCACGCGTTTTTTAGCAGGCTCAATACCACTCTCGCTCTCTTGAGGTGCTTCACTCGGTGATGGTAGAAAACCTGCGGCAATTAATTTTTCTAACTCTTCGTTCATACGAGGATCTTCAAGCATATTCTTAACCATCGAAACCATATACATAAAACCAGAAGCAGGCATATGAATCACTTCTTTTAGCTCTAAGTCCGTATCACTTTCCGCCATAATACCGTTTGCCATGTTGGATTGATTCTGTCCAACAAAATAGAGAGAAAAAACACCTTTATTATAATTAACACTCGATACAGTTTGAACGAATTTCTCAGACATAAATAACTCACCTCATAATTTAAAAAGAAATTAAAAAAAGATTAAAGCCACTTATAAAAAAGTAGCGATAACCCAAAAATGATTTTTAATGTTATACAGCATTTCAATGGCATGCAACCATACAATAACGCTAAGTCATGAATAAATTAACAAAACCAAAATATTATCGAATACAAGCAACTGATAATTAAAACCTTTAAAAACCGCAATTAACTAATCAGACCAGATAATATTTGAGCATCTATTGATATTAATGATATGATCCGCCCCCTTTCTTTTTCTGGCCCTTGAAGAATCAAATATATGACTGATTTAAATGAAAAAAAAGCCATGCTACATTGCTTATCAGTCTACTTACTGCTGATCGGAATTCGTGAGATAAAATTAGATATCTCTAATGAAACGCCATCCAATGC